>JBOHBL010000813.1:0-2720 GCA_050698295.1 Rubrobacteraceae bacterium
GCGCAACAAGGTCGGCCTGGCCGAAATGCTTCGCGGGGGCGTCATCATGGACGTCACGAACGCCGAGCAGGCCAAGATCGCCGAGGAGGCCGGCGCGGTCGCCGTCATGGCGCTCGAAAGAGTCCCGGCGGACATCCGGGCCGATGGAGGCGTCGCCCGAATGAGCGACCCGGAGATGATCGAGGAAATACAAAACGCCGTCTCCATCCCCGTCATGGCGAAGGCGAGAATCGGCCACTTCGTCGAGGCGCAAATTTTGCAAGCCCTCGAAGTGGATTACGTGGACGAGTCCGAAGTTCTCACCCCGGCGGACGAGGCGAACCACATAGACAAATGGGCCTTCGAGGTACCGTTCGTGTGCGGCGCGACGAACCTCGGCGAGGCTCTCCGGCGCATCGGGGAGGGCGCCGCCATGATCCGCTCGAAGGGCGAGGCCGGCACCGGAAACGTTGTCGAGGCGACGCGCCACATGCGCTCCATCGTCGGCGGCATAAAACGCCTCGCGACCCTCGAAAGCGGCGAACTCATGACCGAGGCGAAGAACCTCGGCGCTCCATACGAACTCGTGAAATCGGTGGCCGAAAATGGTCGCCTTCCGGTCGTGCTTTTCACTGCCGGGGGAATCGCGACCCCGGCGGACGCCGCGCTCATGATGCAGCTCGGGGCGGAGGGCGTGTTCGTCGGGAGCGGGATTTTCAAGAGCGGGAACCCGGCGGAGAGAGCCGCCGCCATCGTGAAGGCGACGACGAACTTCCGGGACGCGAAGGCCGTCGCGGAGGCGAGCCGGGGTCTCGGGGAGGCGATGGTCGGACGGGAGAGCCTCACCGAGGAGGAGCGTTTGGCGGCTCGTGGCTGGTAGCGAGAACGGACAAAGGGACGGCGCCGCGAGGATCGGGGTTCTCGCCCTCCAGGGAGATGTCGAGGAGCATCGCCGCGTACTCGAATCTCTCGGCGTGGAAGTCGTCGAGGTGCGTGGGATCGAGGATTTGAACGGCATCTCCGGCCTCATCGTCCCCGGCGGCGAATCCACGGTCATCGGCAAAATGATGGTCGAGTCGGGGCTTCTCGATGGCGTCCGCACTTTCTTTTATCAAGGAGGCGCGGTGTGGGGGACGTGCGCGGGGATGGTTCTCGCGGCCTCGGCGACGACGGGGGAGAGGCAGCCCCTCATCGGCCTCATGAACGCGCTCGTCGTGCGAAACGGCTTCGGGCGGCAAATACACTCCTTCGAGGCCGACCTCGACGTGGAAGGCTTCGAGGAGCCGTTCGTCGGGATATTCATCCGCGCGCCTTTCTTCGAGGATGTCGGGCCGGGGGTCGAGGTGCTTTCGGAACTCGGCGGTAAAGTCGTCGCGGCGCGGGCGGACAATGTTCTCGTGACGGCGTTCCACCCGGAGCTTGCGGACGATGTAAGATTTCATGAGTACTTTTTGAAGGAGGTTTGCGGAATATGAGCGGACATTCCAAGTGGTCCACGATAAAGAGGAAGAAAGGAGCCGCCGACGCGAAGCGGGGCGCGCTCTTCGGGAAGCTCTCGCGGGCCATCACCGTCGCGGCTCGGGAAGGCGGCGGCGACCCGGAGATGAACGCGAACCTGGCTCTCGCCGTCCAGAAGGCCAAAGACGCGAACATGCCCAACGACAACATAGACCGCGCGATAGCCAAAGGCACCGGGTCCGGTGCCGACGCCGCCGAGTACGAGCACATAACCTACGAAGGCTACGCGCCGGGCGGCGTCGCCGTCCTCGTGGACGTGCTGACCGACAACCGGAACCGAGCGGCTTCCGACGTGCGCTACATCTTCTCCAAAAACGGCGGCAAGCTCGGCACGAGCGGTTCCGTCTCGTACCTCTTCGACCGGAAGGGTGTGATCATGGTCCCCTCGGAGAACACGGACGAGGACGAACTGATGCTCGCCGCCCTCGACGCCGGCGCCGAGGACGTGGAAGCCGACGGAGACTACTTCCGCGTCACTACCGAAGCTACCGAGTTCATGGCCGTCCGCCAGGGATTCGAAGACGCCGGCATCGCCTACGAGAACGCGCAAATATCCATGGAGCCGCAGAACACCATAGACCTCGACGCTTCCACCGCCAAACAGACCCTCCGGCTCATAGACGCCCTCGAAGAGAACGACGACGTGCAGGAAGTCTACTCGAACTTCGACGCGTCGGAGGAGGTCATGGCCGAGGTGGCGGGATAGTTTGTCGGCGTCGCCCCGAGGCTGATGGCGTGGGCCGCGATGAGGGTGTCGAGCGGGAGCGCGGTCAGCCTTCTATTACTTCCTCGACGGGTGGGGTTTCGTTCCAGTCGAGCCAGTACCAGCCCATTTGCTTCATCGCTTCGGAGAACTTCGTGAAGTTGGTGGGCTTCGTTATATAGCTGTTCGCGCCCGCTCTGTAGCCTTCGAGGAGGTCTGCCCTGTCGTCGGATGCGGAGAAGATGACGACGGGGAGGAGTTCGGTGCGGGCGTCGGCGCGGATATGTTCCAGCACTTCGACGCCGTCGATCTTCGGTATGTCGAGATCGAGGAGGACGAATTCGGGGAGTACGTTGGTGTCGCGGCCTTCGTACTTGCCGCGTCCGTTGAAGAAATCCAGGGCTTCGACGCCGTTGCGGGCGACCGCTATCTCGTCCACCTCCTCCATGATGCCGTGTTTCTTGAAGGCGAGAAGGGCGAGTACTTCCTGATCCTCATCGTCCTCCACGAGGAGTATTAT
>JBOHBL010000814.1:0-4826 GCA_050698295.1 Rubrobacteraceae bacterium
GACCCCGACCGTCGAACTCGTAAACGACGAGGCTCCGCTGGAGATGCTCCTCGGACGGTTCACCGGCGGGACCGTATCCATGAGCGACGCGGTGTTCGGCGGCGTTCGAACCGATTCGGTGGTGATGGACCTCGACCCCTTCGACGTGGACGCGCGGGAGAGCATCGCGAGCCGGAGTCTCCAGAGCGAAGACCTCCGGGGGGATCTGCGAGTCGAGGTTTCGGAGGAGGAAGTCTCGCGTCTGGCGGAGTCGCGGGCCGGCGTCCCGTTCGAGGGCGTGGAGCTTTCGGAGGGCGAGATGCTCGTGAACACGAGCGTCGCTGTGCTCGGGAACGAAGTGCCGTTGACGGTTCGCGGGGGCGTGGGATTGGAAGGACGGGAACTCTCCTTCCTGCCGGGGAGCATAGCGATAGCCGGGGCTGATCTGCCGCAAGAAGCCGTGAGGGAAATCCTCGGGGACCTCGAAGTCACGTTCGAGCTGGAAGGCTTTCCGAGAGGGGCCGACATACAAGAAGCACGCATCGAGGAGGGTGTGATCGTCCTAACCGGAAGGATGGAGCGGCTCTCTCCAGCGGGCGGTTGATAACGTAACCTTTTGTTGCTATCTTCTAGCGCGGCCAGAAGAGCCACGTCAAGAAGGGGGTCTCCGAAAAGGAGGCGAAAACGGCAAACGTGGTCCACGGTTTTCGGACCACTTTCTGGAGACGAGATGATCCGATTCGACAACGTGAGCAAGGTCTTCGGGCGCGACACCGTCGCGCTGGAGAAGGTGAACCTGGACGTGGACGACGGCGAGTTCGTCTTCCTCGTCGGCCAGAGCGGCTCCGGCAAGTCCACGATGGTGAGGCTTATCCTCAAGGAGATGGAGCCGACGGCGGGCGCTATTTACGTGCGGGGAGCCCGGCTATCGTCGATCCCGAGGAGGAAAATACCGCGCCACCGGCGCAACATCGGGTGCGTCTTTCAGGACTTCAAGTTGCTGCCGAACAAGACGGCGGCTGAAAACGTCGCCTACGCGATGGAGGTCACGGGCCAGAGGAGGCGTCAAATACGGACGAAGGTGCCCCAGATCCTCGACCTCGTCGGCCTCGCCGATAAGATGGGCAAGTTCCCGGAGCAGCTCTCGGGCGGAGAGCAGCAGAGGGTCTCGATAGCGAGAGCGTTTGTTTCCCAACCTCCCATCCTCATAGCGGACGAGCCGACCGGGAACATCGACCCGGACACGAGCGTGGGGATCATGCAGCTCCTCCATCGCATCAACCGCATCGGGACGACGGTGCTTGTCGCCACCCACGACAAGGAGATGGTGGACGTGATGCGAAAGCGGGTCGTCGCGCTGGAGAACGGCAAGATCGTGCGCGACAAGGTGAAGGGGGCGTATCTCGATGAGGTTTAATTTCGGTTTCTTTTTGCGGGAGGCGGTCAAGAACATCCGCCTGAACTTCCTGATGAGCGTCACCGCGGCCACCACGACGTTCATCTGCATCCTGGTTTTGGGCGTCGGGCTGCTCGTGAGTTCGCACGTCGAGGGGATCATCGGTTCCGTCAGGCAGGACGTGAACATCGAGTGGTATCTGCCGAGCGACGTTTCCCCGGAGGAGCGCGAGGAGCTCCAGAACCGCATCGAGGGGTTCCCGGAGGTCGCCGAGGTCGGCTACGTCTCCGAAGACGAGGCTCTGCAGCGCTTTCAGGAGAGCCTCTCGGACAACCCGGAAGTCGCCCAGAGCATCGGCGAGGGAGTCCTTCCCCCCTCGCTCGAAATACGCCTCAACGAGGCGGAGCAGGCCGAGGCGGTCGCCAACAAGCTCGAAGCCGAAGGCGCGGTCCCCAACGACCTCAACTATCCGCAGCAGACCATCGAGCGTCTCAACGACGTGACGGGGTACATGATCTGGGGTCTCTACGGGGCGACGGCTCTGTTCTTGTTGTCGAGCATACTTCTGATTTCCAACGCCATACGGCTTTCGATCTTCGCCCGCCGGAAGGAGATCGAAGTCATGAAGCTCGTCGGAGCCTCGGACAGCTTCGTTCGCACTCCGTTCGTCTTCGAAGGGCTCGTCCAGAGCATCGTCGGCGCGGGGGTCGCCGCGTTGCTCGTCATCTGGCTCAACTTCCTCTTCGTGGACTGGTCGCAGGGCGCGCTGCCCTACGTCCCGATAACCTCCGGAGCGGTAGACACGCTGCTCATCCTGATGGCGCTCATCGTGGTCGGGGTCATGATCGGGGTGGTCGGGAGCTTTTTGTCCGTCACACGCTTTTTGCGGGTGTGAAAAGCGGGTTTCGGCGGAGCCGGTTTCTTCGGTTTGCCGGGCGCGCCAAAATCTGACACCTGATGCCTGAAGCCTTATACTCAAGAAGTGTCCCGAGGTAATTCCCGATCCCAGGCTTTCATGATTCCAGGCGTACTCGTCCGCCGGGGGAAGTATTCCATCGCGGATCCTCTTTTCGTGGACGAGCGTCGCCCGGTCCTCGTCGCCCGCAAACTCCGTCGGGGAGCCGAAGTCGGCGACCTCGCGCTTTTGAATGTTCGCGAGTCGAACCGGTCTTTGCGGGGCGAGGTGGTGAAGGTGATCGGACCTTCATCGGACCCCCGCAACGTCTACGATGCCCTCTTCGCCTCCATCGGAGTTTCGCGTGAATTTCCGAAGAAGGTCGAGGATGAAGCAGAACGGGTGGCGGAGAAGCCTCTCGGAGAGCGCGCCGACCTGCGACACCTCCCGACGGTCACGATAGACGGCGAGGACGCGAAGGATTTCGATGACGCCATCTCGATAAAAAGGATCGACGCCGGATTCAAGCTCCACGTCCACATCGCCGACGTCACGCACTACGTCGAGCCGGGCGGCGCTTTGGACAAGCAGGCCGCGTACCGCGGAAACTCGGTGTATCTGCCGGGGACCGTTTCTCCGATGCTCCCCGAACGCCTCTCCAACGGCGTGTGTTCGCTGAGACCTCACGAGGACCGGGCCGCCGTCACGGTCGAGATGGAAGTGAGCGGGAGCGGCGAAGTGCGATCCGCGAGGGCTTTTCGGAGCCTCATCGTGAGTGACGCTCGCCTGACATACGAATCGGTGGACGAGTTTCTGGAAGGCCGGGGCGAAGTGGAGCAGCCGGAACTCGCTCGGGCGGCTTACGAGCTTTCGCGGCGGCTGAAGGTGAGGGCCGCCCGGCGCGGGAAGCTCGAGCTCGGCGGCAGGGAGCCGGAGTACGAAGTGGATGAGGACGGTGTGCCGGCTTCTTCCTCCGTCCGGCGTTCGACGCTGGCGCGGGAGTTGATCGAGGAGCTCATGGTCCTCGCGAACGAAGCGGTGGCGAAGATGCTCCGCGGGCGCGGGGTTTTCCGGGTCCACGAGAGGCCCGATGTCGAGGCGATGGAGCTTCTCGCCGAAAGGCTCGCGGCGGTCGGGATGCGCGGCATCGAGCCCGAGCCCGAAAACCTCGGCACGAACGCGCACATGGCCAAATCCGACGCGGTGAGCTAATTGATCCTCCGCTCCCTCCCTCGCGCTTTTTATTCGCCGGACGCGACCGGGCATTTCGGCCTCGCTCTGGAAAACTACACGCACTTCACGTCTCCGATCCGGAGGTATGCGGACGTCCTCGTCCACCGCGCGCTGCGCGGAGAGGAGTTGCCTGAAGAGCTTTCGGAGATATCGGCTCACATCTCCGAGAGGGAGTACCGGTCCATGATCTGCGAGCGAACCGCCGACGATTACACTCTGATGTGGCTGATGCGAGACCGCGTCGGAGACACCCTCGAAGGGACGGTCGTCAGCACGGCGTCGTTCGGGCTCTTCATCGAGATGGAGACGGGCGCGACGGGTCTCGTCCACGTCAGCAAGCTCCCCGGCTGGTGGGAGCTGGAACACAACGGCGTCGTGCTCTCGAACGATGAGATCGGGGTTTCGTACCGCGTCGGGGATCGGGCGCTGGTGGAATTGCTCGACGTTTCGCCCCTGATGCGCCGGGCGGAGCTGAAGATAGTGAAGAGGATCTAGCAGGGACTATTCATGGCGGATTTCGCGAAAAACAAGAAAGCGCTCCACGACTTCGACATCGAGGAGACATACGAGGCGGGCATCTCCCTCACCGGCCCGGAGGTGAAGTCCATCCGGGAAGGGAAAGCGAACCTCAAGGAGAGCTACGCCCGCGTGAGGGGCGGCGAGGCGTACCTGCTCGGGGCGCACATCTCGCCGTACTCGAACGCGACGAACACCCATCAACTTCCGACACGTGAGCGAAAATTGCTCCTCCATCGGAGGGAAATAGACCGGCTGGCGGGCAAGAGTCAGGAGGAGGGGAAGACCATCATCCCTCTCCGTCTGTACAGCCGGAACGGACTCATAAAGCTCGAAATAGCGGTCGCGAGCCGGAAGAAGCAGTACGACAAGCGGCGCGAAATAGCGAAGAAGACGGCGAACCGCGAGATCGAACGGGCGATGAAAGAGCGTCTGCGGCGCTAGTGGGGACATTGATCGAAGCTTCTCGGATGATAAAATCTAGCGTGTCAAGGGGGCGCACAGGCTTCGACGGGAGCGGACAGCGTCCGATGAGACGAGCCGAGTTTGCTGGAGACTCGTTAAACGCCGGCGTCTAAAGAGACAAGCCAACGACAACGAAATGGCTCTGGCCGCTTAAATAAAAGCAGCCCATCGGCCCGGAAAGCCCACGTTCCGGTCAACCGGTGTCATGAAGTGGGATCACCCTCCGGGACCTGGCTCCGGGTCTCGTAGGGGACACTCAACGGGCTAGCCTCTCCGCGTTGCTCCGGTACGCGGAGGTCGGCGAAACTAAACCGGATGCGACGCTCGTACAATCTCACGGAC
>JBOHBL010000815.1:0-9265 GCA_050698295.1 Rubrobacteraceae bacterium
GACTCCGTGAAGGCGGACGTGTGGACGATGGACGGCCAGCCTTCGCCGCAGGTCGTTTTCAGCGGCGCGAGCGCGCGGGACTCCATGAAAGTCGGCTCTCCGGGGTGCGCCGCCTCCGCCGTGACGGTCGCATCCTACACGACCAAAACGCGGTGGACGGATTTCGGCGGCGCGCAGCGCGCCGTCGGTCTCGATCTCGACGACATCTCGGATTTCAGCAGCGAAGGGCCTCTGCGAGACGGCGCGCCAAAGCCCGACATGGCCGCTCCGGGCGCGATGATCGTCGCGGCCCTCTCGCGGGCTTCCGCGCCCGACGCATCGTCGGTGATCGACGAGGATCACGTCATCATGGCCGGCACCAGCATGGCCGCCCCGTTCGTCTCCGGCGTCATCGCGTTGCTGTTGGAGCGAGACCCGGACCTCGACCCCGCGGGCGTGAAGCGGTTCCTGCGCGCCAACAGCGCCATCCCCGGACGACAGGCGGGAACGTTCGACCCAAAATGGGGCTTCGGCTTGCTAAACTTGCCTTGAGACGGAATCGTTCCCGTCGAAAGGATGTTTGCCATGAACTACGCGAAAACCGGCGCGGCGCTCGCCTCGGCTTTGAGCCGGGTCACGGAGCCCTCGGAGCGCGCGCTCCCGGTCTTCATACGCGCCGACCGGGAACCCACCCCCGACGAAGCGACCGTTTTAGAAGAGATCGTCGGTGGCGTCGCTGAGGGCCGACGGGTCTTCACGGCCACGCTCTCGGCCCAGGAAGTCGAACGACTCTCCGAGCAACCGTGGGTGCGCTCGCTCGAACTCTCGCGCCCCATGCGTTTGCTCGACTCCGGTTAAGATTTCGCAGCGGCCTTCCTTGCGCCGCGAAACTCCTTCGTGCTAATTTGATCGTATTATGGCTTCGAACTTCCATGCCGCTCTTCGCGCCGCGCGAACTATGGGCGCCGGGGGATGCGAACGCCGTCGTCGCTAGGCTCCCCGGTCCTCCCGAAGAAAGGCATGGTCCACTTTGAACATCTCCCCTCAAACCTCTAAAACGGGCGTCATCCACCGCTACCGCGACTGGTTGCCCGAAATCCCCGACGAAGCGGTAACCACCATCGGCGAAGGCTCGACGCCGCTCGTGGAGGCGAGAGCTGTATCCGAGCGGATCGGAACCAACCTCTTCTTGAAGTTCGAGGGGCTGAACCCGACGGCTTCTTTCAAGGATCGGGGGATGACGGTCGCGATGAGCCGCGCTCTCGCGGACGGGAACGTCGCCTGCGTCTGCGCCTCGACGGGGAACACGGCGGCCTCGGCGGCGGCGTACGCCGCAAGGGCGAAGATCAAGTGCTTCGTCGTGGTTCCCGCCGGAAAAATCGCGCTCGGCAAAGCCGTTCAGGTCCTCGCTCACGGAGCGGACATCGTCCAGATCGAAGGCAACTTCGATCAAGCTCTCAAACTGTCCCAGAAAGCCATCGAGGAACTAAACCACGTCGCCCTCGTGAACTCGGTGAACCCCGACCGCATCGAAGGCCAGAAAACCGCCGCCTTCGAAGTTTGCGAAGAGTTGGGCGAACCGCCCGACGCCCTCGCCATCCCGGTCGGTAACGCCGGGAACATCACCGCGTACTGGAAGGGTTTCTCGGAGTGGAGAGAGGCGGGAAGGTCCGACTCCGCTCCCACCATGCTCGGTTTTCAGGCCGAAGGCGCGGCTCCGCTCGTGACGGGTCGCGATATAGAAAATCCCGAGACGGTGGCGAGCGCCATACGCATAGGCGCTCCGGCGAGCCGGGAAGGCGCGATGCGAGCCGTCAGAGAATCCGGCGGAGATATGGAAACCGTCTCCGACGCGGAGATCCTCGAAGCCCAGTCGCTGCTCGCGCGCGAGGAAGGCGTGTTCTGCGAACCCGCTTCGGCGGCGAGCGTGGCGGGGTTATTGAAGCTGGCGAAAGAGGACCGCGCTCCCGACGGGACCGTCGTGGCCGTTCTGACCGGCCACGGACTCAAAGACCCGGTTGCGATCCTCGGTCGAATAAAACTTCCCGACCCCATTCCGGCCACCTTCGAGGCAATCTCGAAAATTATGCAGGAGCCGTCATGATCCGTCGGGAAGGGCGGGAGAGACCGCTACTCACTACTCACTACTCACTACTCACCGGAGCGAAGCGATCGTGATCTCGGTTCGGGTCCCCGCCACCTCCGCGAACCTCGGCCCCGGCTTCGACGCCGTGGGTCTCGCCCTCTCGCTCTCGATGAGGATCAGTTTGGATCGCGCGCCGGAACCGCTCGTCGAAGTGAGCGGCGAAGGATCGCACCTGATCCCGACCGGACCCGAACATCCGGCGTACCGGGCGGCGAAGTTCGTGGCGGAGTTCATCGGGGAGCCGAACGTCAGCTTCCACCTCGTTCAGGAAAACTCGATCCCGGTGGAAAGGGGCCTCGGCGGCTCGGCGGCGGCGCTCGTTGGCGGCGCGGTCGCCGCCAACGACCTGCTCGGTCGGGCGATGGCCGCCCCGGACCTCCTCAACCTCGTCTGCGACCTCGACGGCCACCCCGACAACGCCGCCCCCGCCCTCCTCGGCGGCCTCATCATCGGCACACTCACGCCGGAGGGAATAAAGAGCGTCCGCCTCGAACCGAAGGACCTCGCCGCCGCCGTCGTCGTCCCGGACTTCACGGTTTCCACCAGCTCAGCCCGCCACGCCCTTCCCGAGTCCGTCCCCCACCGCGACGCGGTCTTCAACGTCGGGCGCTCGGGGCTCCTCCTCGGCGCTTTGGCGACCGGAGAGTACGATCTCCTCCGGGTCGCGATGCAGGACAGGCTCCATCAACCGTACCGGGCGCACCTCATCCCCGGCCTTGAGGAAGTCATAGAAGCGGCCCTGGAAAGCGGCGCGTACGGGGCGTGCCTCTCAGGCTCCGGCCCGACCGTGCTGGCTTTCTCTCCCAAAGAGCACGCACAGAAAATCGCAGGCTCCATGCGCCGGGCCTTCGAGGATCGCGGCACACAGGCCAAAGCGTGGGCTCTGGGAGTGGACCTCGCCGGAGCCAGAGTCGAGCCGCCCGGAGAAATAGAGGCTCGTCTTCCCGAACCGGTTGGCTGAGAGAATCATACTTTCGGCTCACCGAATATCATCCGGATGGATGATTCGCCGCGAGAGGCGCGCTGTTACCTTATGTCCGTGGCCGGGAGATTGATCTTCCCCCTCCAATCTGAGATCCGGCCACTATTTCTCAACTCTTCCGGGCGCTCTGGAGGGTGAAGTAGAAGATCGCGCCCTTCCCGGTTTCGCCTTCGGCCCACACCCGGCCGCCGTGCCTGTGGACGATCCTGGCGACGGTGGCGAGGCCGATGCCGGTGCCTTCGAACTCGTCTTCTGTGTGGAGGCGCTGGAAGGCTCCGAAGAGCTTCTCCGAGTAGGCCATCTCGAAGCCCGCGCCGTCGTCGCGGACGTAGTAGGCGGGGACGCCGCCCTTCGAGGTCGCCCCGAACTCTATCTTCGCCTCGGAGTTGTTGGAGGTGAACTTCCAGGCGTTGCCGAGCAGGTTTTCCAGAACGACGCGCAGCAGGCGCTCGTCGCCGCGGGCCATGGGGCTCTGGCGTATGACGGTTTCGACTTTCCTCTCCGGGCGCGCGCGGCTGCGCTCGGCCATGATCACGCGCGCCAGCGAACTGAGGTCCACTTCGGATCGCTCCATCGGGGCGCGGCTGACGCGCGAGAGCTGGAGGAGGTCGTCTATCAGCTCGGACATCCTTTGGCTCGCGCTCCGCACCCGTCCGAGATACCCGACCCCCTCTTCGTCGAGCCTCCCGGAGTAGTCGTCCATGAGGATCTGGGAGAAGCCCTCGATGCTTCGCAAGGGGGCGCGCAGGTCGTGAGAGACGGAATAGGAGAACGTTTCGAGTTCCCGGTTGGCCGATTCGAGACCGCGATTGGCCTCTTCGAGCTGGGCGCTCGCCCTCTCCGCCCGCTCGCGGCTGGCGGAGAGGAGCCAGGTCGCGGCGAAGAGCGCGAGGCTGACCAGGACGCCGGCCACGAGAGCGATGTCCGGAAGGGCCTGATCCGCGCCCGAGGTGAAGCCCGGCAGCGTCGCGAAGTAGAGGCTCCAGTCCCTGCCCGCGACCTCGACGTTCGAGTACTCCGAGTAGCGCGCCTCGTGAGAAGTGTCGGCGGCTCTGAGGACGCCGTCCTCGTCGTAGAGGTTGTTGGTCGGGGAGAGGTTTTCGCCGTCGTAGACCTCGAAGTCGATGAGGGGGCTGAAGCGCTCCTCGAAGATGCCGCCCAAAAGGTCGTTCATCCTGTAGGAGCCGAAGATGAAGCCCTCCAGCGCCTCCCTCCGCTCCTCGACGCTTCCGAGCGGCTCGCCACGGCGGTAGACGGGGAGGTAGACGAAGAAGCCGGGACGCAGCGAGAGGTCGGCGTTCGCGCCGGGGTCGGCGGCGGTGAGGACGTAGATCCTGCTCGTGGCGCTCGCCGTCCCGGTGTCGCGGGCGCGGTCCATCGCCGTCCTGTGCGCCTCCTCGGTGTAGTGGTCGTAGTTCAGTTGGTTGCGGTTGGCGCGGTCGGAGGGGGCTATGAACTCAACCGGGGCGTAGGCTTCGCGCTCGCCCCCCGGCGCGAGGTCGGGACTGAGGCCCGGCAAACCTTCTTCTTCGGTCCGGCGTATGTAGTCCTCCCTCTCGCCGCTCTCCAGGTAGGGGATGTAGCCGAGCGCCTGAAAGCCTTCGTAGCGATCCCTCAACTCCAGCGCGTCTATGTAGTCGTCCCACTCCTCGCGGGTGACCTCCTCGCTGGCGTAGAAATACGCTCGGGCGCCGAAGATGGCGTCCACGTAAGCGTCCGTCCGGCGGTCGATGGACCTCTCCGTGATCAGGACCGTCTCCTGAAAACGAACGCCGGTCTGGGTCTCCATGCTCTGGTGAGCATAGAAATACACCAGCAAGGTCAGCGCGAGGGACATGATGAGAACCGCGTACGCCACCGCGCCGAGCCTGAGAGGGGACCCCCCGAGCCGCTCCCGCAACCCCTCAGACCACCGCCGGACGCCCTTCACGAAAAGCTCCCGCCGGAGGGCGAAGGTTCCTCGCCGCCCCCATTTATGCCCGGTGGCGAATTCGCGGTCACCGGGTCACCGCCTATCGATTGATTCGAACACAGGTCTACCTCGCCAACGCTCCAGCCGGACGCCCGAAAGACACGACGCCGGATGAGGTCATGTTACAGCCGCTCTCCGACCGCCGCAACAGAGGAATAGCAGGTCGGATTTGCGCCCCGCGAGTTTGCCCGTAGAATTCCCCCTCATGAACGAAGCCACCCCGAACCGTCTCGACCGCCTGCCGGAGCTGGCCCGCAACCTGCTCTGGAGCTGGCGTCCGGCCTCCCGCGAGGTCTTCGCCCGGCTCGACGAAGAACTCTGGGCCGAGACGGAACACAACCCGGTTCGCCTCCTCGCCGAGACGAAGAACCTCCCCGCGGCCGCCAGGGACGCGCGGTTCGTCGAGGCCTGCCACCGCGCCATGAGAGACCTCGACGAGTACCTGGCCCGCGAGTCCACCTGGATCTCGCGCGTGTATCCGGGTGTCTCCGGCGGGGTCGCGTATTTTTCGGCGGAGTTCGGGATCCACGAGTCGCTGCCGGTCTACTCCGGGGGGCTTGGCGTCCTGGCGGGCGACCACGTGAAGAGCGCCTCGGACCTCGGGCTCCCCCTCGTCGGCGTCGGCATCCTCTACGCCCAGGGCTATTTCCGCCAGCGCCTCGGCGCCGACGGTCGCCAATCAGAGGTCTACGAACCCTTCAAGCCGGAGACGAGACCGCTGAAGCCCGCGACGGACAAAGACGGAAACGAGGCGTGGGTGTGCATCGAGCTTCCGGGCAGGAGAGTGAATCTCAAGGTGTGGCGGGTCGAGGTTGGAAGGGCGTCCGTCCTGCTCCTCGACGCCGACGTTCCCGAGAACTCCGAAGGGGACCGCGCGCTGACCTCGCGGCTCTACGGCGGCGACCAGCGGACCAGGATCTCCCAGGAGCTCATCCTCGGCGTCGGGGGGGTGAAGGCTCTTCGAGCCTGCGGCTTCTCCCCATCAGTCTTCCACATGAACGAGGGTCACGCCGCCTTTCTGGCTCTGGAGAGGATGCGGGAATTCGTCGAGAGCGGACGCTCCTTCAGAGAAGCGAGAGACGAAGTCAAAGACTCCACCGTCTTCACGACCCACACGCCGGTGCCGGCGGGCCACGACGCCTTTGCGGGGGAGTTGTTCTGGGAGTATCTCTCCGGCTGGCCGGACGTTTTGGGGACGAGCGGCGAGGAGCTGTGGCGGCTCGGGCTCAAAGACGGCGACGAGAGGTTCAACATGACGGCGCTCGCGATGAGCCTCTCGGCTCGGGCGAACGCGGTATCGGAGATCCACGGCGGAGTTTCGAGCGGGATGTGGAGAACTCCGGTCACCCACATCACCAACGGCGTCCACACGTGGAGCTGGCTCTCGCCAAAATTGCGCCGCCTCTTCGAGGAGCATTCGAGGGGACGCGCCTGGAGAGAATGCCCCGAAGACGCCTCCGCCTGGTCTTTCATCGAGGAGATACCAGCTAAAAAACTCTGGGAGGCGCACCTTTCGATCAAACGCGACATGGCGGAGTTCACGAACGCGCGCCTCAAGCTCCAGAACGTCAGGTCGGGCGGCAGACTCCAGACCCTGAACCCGGACGCCCTGACCATCGGCTTCGCCCGCCGCTTCGCGACGTACAAGAGAGCGACGCTGCTCCTCTCGGACCCGGAGAGGTTGAGAAACATAGTCGGAGACTCCTCCCGCCCGGTCCGGTTCGTGTTCGCGGGGAAGGCCCATCCCGCGGACGAGCCGGGGAAGGAGTTCATCCGCTCGCTGCGCGAGGCCGCCGTAGAGCGCGGTCTCGAAGAGGCCATCATCTTCCTCGAAGACTACGACATGAACATCGCCCGCCACCTCGTCGGGGGCGTGGACGTCTGGATGAACAACCCGCGCCGCCCGCTCGAAGCCAGCGGCACCTCCGGCCAAAAAGCCTCCCTCAACGGCATACCCAACTTCTCCGTCCTCGACGGCTGGTGGCCCGAAGCCTACAACGGCAAAAACGGCTGGGCGATAGGCGAGGAGAACAGTTTCGCCTCCGAAAAAGAGCAGGACCTCGCGGACGTGAACTCCCTCTACGAGACGCTCGAAAACTCCATAGTCCCGCTCTACTACGAAAGGGACGAGGACGGCGTGCCGGGCGGCTGGGTCGAGGTGATGAAAGAGGCCATAACCACGGTCGCGCCGGTCTTCTCGACGCAGCGGATGGTACAGGATTACGTACGCAAGCTCTACGCGCCCAGCGGTCTGCTCGTAGCGGCTGGCGACCTGCCTTCCGCAAGCCGGGCATCAGGCATCGGAAAATGACGAAAATGGAAGCGTTCGCCGGCCGCAAGTGCATCAACCTCGAAACCTACCGGAAGAACGGCGAGGGGGCTCGGACCCCGCTGTGGCTTGCGGAAGAGGGTGGCTCGCTGTACGTTCGCACGTTCGAGAAGACCGGGAAAGTGAAGAGGCTCCGGCGGGGATCCCGGGCGCGCGTCGCTCCGCGCGAGGAAACCTGAAAGGCGAATGGGTTGGGGCCGAGGCCCGAATAGTGGAGCCCGGCTCCGAAGAAGAGAGGCGGGCGAACAGGCTCCTCGATGAAAAATAAGGTCTCTTGAAGCGCTTGATCGAGCCGGTCGTCAGCCTGAAGCACGGACGGGTCGCGACCATCGAGATCCGGATTCAGCCGGAGACTACATCGGGCGAGACAGGCGGCGGACCACAAGCGCGGCGATGACGGCCAGCAAAAAAGCCGCCGCGACGGCGGAGGCGTATCCGGCCAGGATCATGCGCCGGAAGGTCGCCGCGTCGTTGAGCTTCGGGAACGGCTCGTCGGGTACGGGAACGTCGAGAAAGCGACACAGCGGCTCCCATCCCTCCTTCATTTCGTAGACGAGGAGCTTTTCGGGCGGGACGTTCTCTCTGACCTCTTTGTTGCGCCGCTCGAAGACGGAGGTCGCGTATTCCTTATCCTCGAAACGACCGTCGAAGGTGCCGCGCCAGATCAACTCTCCCGCCATCCGCCCGGTCCTCTTCATGCGCGGCGCGAAAAAGCCGACGAGCGCGAAGAAGGGAGACCCCGCATCGGGGTTGCCGGCGTTGTAGATGGTCTTCATCACGCTCTCGTGCCAACGAACAGGATCGCGGATCGTGAGGATGACTTTGGCGTCCGGGTACTCCTCCATCAACTCTTTGTAGAAAGAGCATGCCGGCCAATCGACGGCGGAACCGTAGTCGCGGAAGACTTCGCGCCAATCCACCGGCTCGCCATGAACGGCCTTCTCCCAGAACTTCCCGTGGGAGGGATGCTTGAAGAGCTCGGTCATATGGTAGCAGGGGGCGAAGCCGAGTCTTTCGAGCGCGACCTTCAGCGACATCGTGCCCGTGCGTCCGAAACCCGCTCCAATGACTCTAATAGCGTCCTCCGGTCTTTAAATTGCCCGCCAGCGGGTATCATAGCCGTGTTTAAGACGCAAAATTCAGAGAGAGGAGAAACGTGGCGCAACTCATAGACATCTACTACTGGCCGACGCCCAACGGACACAAGGTGACGATCTTCTGCGAGGAGGCCGGTCTTTCGTACAACATCGTCCCCGTGAACATCGGAGCGGGGGACCAGTTCAAAGAGGAGTTCCTCGAGATCTCACCGAACAACAAGATGCCCGCCATCATCGACCCCGAAGGCCCCGACGGAGGGCAGATCTCCATTTTCGAGTCGGGAGCTATCCTGATTTACCTGGGAGAGAAGACGAGCAAGTTCCTCCCCGTGGACGCCCGCTCCCGCTACCGGACGCTCGAATGGCTGATGTTCCAGATGGGTGGCGTCGGCCCGATGCTCGGCCAAAACCACCACTTCCGCCAATACGCCCCCGAGAAAATAGACTACGCCATAGACCGCTACACCAACGAGGCGACGCGTCTCTACAATGTCATGGACAAACGCCTCGAAAAGAGCGAGTTCATCGCCGGAAGCGAATACACCATCGCGGACATGGCGATCTGGCCGTGGCTCACCAACCACGAAAACCAGGGCCAGGACCTCGGTTCCTTCCCGAACCTCGCTCGCTGGTACTGGGAAATGGAAGCCCGCCCCGCCGTGAAGAAGGCGCTGGAAGTCGGCAGGGAAGTCCGGGAATCCGGCGTCGAGATGGACGACGTCGCCAAAGAACATCTCTTCGGCGCGAGCCAGTACCAGAG
>JBOHBL010000816.1:0-1078 GCA_050698295.1 Rubrobacteraceae bacterium
GGGATCCCGTGCATCCACTACGGCGAGATCTACACCGCCTATGGGGTGACAACGAACTCGACGATCTCCCACGTACGCGAAGACCTGCACGATCAACTCCGCTACGCGCAGCCTGGCGATGTGATTCTCGCGGGTGTAGGCGAGACCGTCGATGATGTCGGCAAGGCCGTCGCCTGGCTCGGCGATGGTCCCGTGGCTATTCATGACGACTCGTTCCTGTTCCGGAGCGACCTTGACCCAACATTCGTCTCCTACTACCTGCAGACGAACGCCTTCCACGCTGAGAAGGAGCAGCATGTCTCGCGAGCGAAGGTAAAGCGGCTCTCCAGCGACGGTCTTAAGAAGGTCTCGATCCCAGTTCCTCCACCCGAGGTGCAATTCGAGATCGTAAGGATCCTCGAGACGTACACGACGCTGGAAGCGACGCTGGAAGCGGAGCACAAGTTGCGGAGATGTCAATACGCGCACTACCGCGAATCTCTACTTTCATTCGCGGACTCACGAGGCGTGGAGTGGCGCCCGATGGGGTCGGTCGGTGAGTTCAGCCGCGGCCGCCGATTCACGAAGAACGACATAGTCGAGGACGGTCTCGAAGCGATCCACTACGGCGAGATCTACACGACCTACGGCGTCGCCACCGTCGACACCGTCTCCCACGTCCGGACGGAGCTGGCAGGTCAGCTGCGCTACGCGAAGACCGGCGACATCGTGATCGCAGGTGTCGGCGAGACGGTCGAGGACGTGGGCAAGGCAGTGGCGTGGCTCGGCGACGGCGAAGTGGCGATCCACGACGACACTTTCGGGTTCCATCACGACATGAACCCGCGGTTCGTCTCGTACTTTCTACAGACGGAGGCGTTCCACTCGCAGAAGGGGAAGCATGTCTCCCGCGCCAAGGTGAAGCGGCTCTCCAAGGTCGGTCTGGAGAAGATCGTCGTGCCTGTCCCGGACCGCGAGGAGCAGGACCGGATTGTGGAGATCCTCGACAAGCTCGACGCGTTGGTGAACGACATGTCCATCGGCTTGCCGGCTGAGATCGCTGCGCGTCGTCGGCAGTACGAGTACTACCGGGATAAGT
>JBOHBL010000817.1:0-15426 GCA_050698295.1 Rubrobacteraceae bacterium
GCATAGCCGTTCTTTCCATCGTGGCTACGCTGGCGTTTCAGTCTGTGGCGGCGGCGCAGTACGTGACAGATTTCTCCAGAGACGAATGTGCGGGCGCGGCTGAGCAGCTTCAGGCCGAACGGCCAAACGTTCCAGATGGTGTGATCGAGAACTATCTGTACTTTGTTCCAGACGCGGGCGGGTGCATAACAACCGAAGGCTCCCCCATGCCGTTGATCGCGGCTCTCGGCGCCGAAGCGTACGATCCCGACACAGGCGAGGTGATTGGGGTGGTGAAGGACTTGGATCCCGACCTCTCAAGCGGAGCAAATAGCGTTGCCTACCAAGATTTTTGCGGAGCCTTCCTCCCGCAATTATTGACGGCGCAAGATTACTATGATCAACAAGCCAACGCCGAAGAACAAGCCATCCTCAACCCCGACGGCGACGGCCTCGCATGCACCGATGAGGACGAGGCGTTCCTCTCGGGAAATAGCGGCGAGCCTTCCGGGCCGGAAAACGCGCAGTGCATAGACGGCATCCTCGACCGCGACGGCGACGGGCAGATCAGCCCGGTCGAAGTGGCTCAGGCGGGGGCCGACGCGACGCAAGGTTACGATCCTTGTTCCGGCGACGGCCAGCCGACCGCTCCCGAGGATACTGGACAGCCCACCGGGCAGGCGAACCCTGACATTACCGACAAATGTCCGTTCGCGGCGGATGAAGAGATAATCCCTGCTTTGGGCTTTTCTCCGGATGTCGGGTGCGTTGTTCCCGAAGGCGCCGCCATCGCTATCCCGGTGGTAGGCACTCTTAACATGCCCGTGGTCGATCCCGAAACAGGTGAGCAAATCGGTATATTTAAGGATCTGGATCCGGATCTGACCAGCGGGGACTTCAGCGTTACCTACCAGGAGTTCTGTGGTGCTTTCCCCACACTCGAGTACCCGGGTGTGTCATTCGCAGGGCTTTCGGCACAGGAATATTACGATCAGGAAGCCAACGCCAAAGAGCAGGCGATCCTCGACCCGAACGCCGACGGCTTCGCATGCACCTCCGATGACGAGGCGTTCCTCTCGGGAGAGATGGGCTACGAACCGAAGTTCGACCTCGAAGATTCGTGGACGGGCATCGTCACCCAGACCGACCCCGACGGCGAGACCATCGAGTTCGACATCGAGGCCGACATGATCCCCCTCTCCGACATCGCCGATGACATGATCGGCGAGGTCATAGGCGAAGTCGGCTATCCGGGCGTCGGCTGTTACGGGGTGTGGATCCTCGATGGCTTCGACGGGGACGAGATAATGATCGAGGAGCGCGTCACGGAGGGGCGCGACAAATGCTTCGAAACCCCCATCACCCTCACCCCGCGAGACGACGGCTCCCTCGAATACTATTTCCTCGACCCGTCTGGCATCGAGGGCGAATGCATCCTCACCCTCGAAGGCGCTCCTCCGCCGGACGTCGCCACCGACGAACGAAAGCCATCCGAGATAATGGATGACCTCGGCATCACCGAACTCCCCGACACCGGCGGAGTCTCGCTCTTCGCGCCAATCGGCGCATACTTTCTCGCTTCCGGCGTACTCGGGATCGCCGCGGTGTCGAAAAGGAGGGCGCGATGAAAACGTGACTGTTTCGGCCGCATGCGCGGCGACGATGCTCGCCGGATGCTCGTTACGGCAAAACTCCGGGTTTGCGGGCCATGCCCGCGCAAGCGGAAAGACGTCGAAGTGACGGGAAAGCGCAAGGAAAGGAGAGGTTCATGGACCTGAATACCGGCAGTGGAGAGAAAACGGAGGAGAAGCGGAGCGCGGACTCCGGGGAGGAGTTCGACTACCGGAACCCCGTCGAGAGCTTCATCGGCGCGGTTCGAGGCACCGCGGCAAGCCCGGTCGGCTTCTTCGCCGGGATGGCCCGGCGGGGGGACTATGTAAACCCGACGGCCTTCGCCCTCATATGCCTCGAAATCTACGTCGTGTTTAACGGGATCGTGTGGATCTTCGGCGCGATGGCGGGGTTCGGGGGGGTCGGGGAGGCTTTCGGGAGCCTCTTTTTGGGCATCGTCATCGCGCCCTTCGCGGGAGCCATGGGGTTGTTCTTGAGGGCCGGTATTTTCCACCTTTTGACCAGGCTCATCATAAAGCCCGAGGCGACCGGCTTCGAGGCGACGCTCCGGGCGAGCGCGTATTCATTGACGCCGATGCTCGTGGGGTGGGTGCCGATCATCGGCCCGATCATAGCCGGAATCTGGAGTACCGTGCTCGCGGTCATCGGCATCCGCGAAGCGCACTCGACGAGCACCGGGAAGGCGGCGGCGGTCGTCCTCATCCCCGTCGCCGTGGCGGTCGCGGTCACGCTCATACTCGCCCTCATCATACGGGTATTCATCTACCTTTTGATGCGCGAGATGGGCGTATAGGCTTCGCCGGTATGGAGGCGCGGCGGGAAAGGAGAACGCGATGATGATTCGATTCGTTTTGGCCGCGTGTATGGTTGTGATTCTCGCGGGCTGCTCGGAAGAGCGAGCTTCGGAGATCATGGACGGTGTGCGCGACAGAGTCGATCAGGCGACGGCCACCGGCTCGCCGTCCGAACCCGCCTCGCCGGAGCCTGCCGCCGAACCGGACGACGAAACGGGAGGACAGTTCGAGCAAGTGGCGCGGGAGGTGGGCTTCGCTCCAGCCGCGACCTATCCGGTGGAGGGAGCCTCCTCCGTAACGGCCGCCGATTTCGACGGAGACGGCGATACAGACCTCGCTACCGCAAATGGCTTCTCCGACAACATATCCGTACTCATGAACGAAGGAGACGGCGCTTTCGCCGCGGCCGTTGACTACCCGGTGGTGGAGACTCCCTCCTCCATAACGACCGCCGACTTCGACGGCGACGGAGATGTGGATATTGCTTCGGCCAATGCCTTCTCCGACGATGTCTCGATACTAATGAACGAAGGGGACGGCGTTTTCGCCCCGGCCGTGTACTATCCGGTGGACGGGGAAAGCCCGCAATTCATAACGTCTTCCGACCTCGACGGCGACGGTGACGGCGACCTCGTTACGGGCAATGTCAACTCAAATGACATCACGTTGCTGTTGAACAATGGCGACGGCACGTTCTCCGAGGCCGGCACCCGTCCAGTGGGGGAGAATCCCGGCTCCATAGCGGCCTCCGACCTCGACGGCGACGGAGACACCGACCTCGCCGTCGCCAACGGCGTCTCCGACAGCGTCTCGGTACTAATGAACGAAGGGGACGGCGCTTTCGCCGACGACGCGGCTTATCAAGTCGATGGCTCCCTCGACGTGACGGCCTCCGACCTCGACGGCGACGGAGATGTGGATCTCGTCGCAGCCGGAGGAGACACCTCCACCGCGCCCGGCAGCGTCATGGTGCTTTTGAACGACGGAGACGGCGCCTTCTCCGCGGTCGAAACCTATCAGGTGGAAGTGGACCCCGTCTCCGTGGCGGCGTCCGACCTCGACGGCGACGACGACATGGATCTCGCCATAGCCAACTTCAACTCCGACAACGTCTCCGTACTCATAAACGAAGGGGACGGCACCTTCGCCGAAGGCGGAGTCTATCCGGTGGAGGGTGAATTCCCCGACTCCATAATTGCCTCCGACCTCGACGGCGACGGCGACATGGATCTGGCCACCGCCAACTTCAGCTCAGACAATGTCTCGGTACTCATGAACGGAGAACCTTCGGGAGGAGACTCCGATCCTTCCGACGAACTCAATGAAGCGAGCCTCGATGAGCAAATCGGGGATTATTACCGGGCCGCGGGGGCGGAGGAGTGGGCGTACACCTTCGACCATCTCGCCTCCGAGACCCGGACCATGTTCACCGAGGAGGAGTGGTTCGAGAAGAACCAATGGCTGTGGGATGGAAATCCCCTCATTTACCACATAAACTCCATCAATTCGGACGGCTCCTCCGCGGAGGTCGAACTCCGGATCACCGGCGAGGACGATGCGTCGTGGACACAGACCGCATACTTCGTCTTCGAAGACGGGGAGTGGAAGAACCTCTTCTCCGATGCGGAGATCGATCTCTTCATGCCCGGCACTCCCTTCGACGAGTTCGTGGAAGCTCACGGGGGCGGCTCCGACGGGTTCCGGTTCGAGGATACGTGGACGGGCGCGCTCACTCAAACCATGGAGGATGGAACCATGCTCGATTTCGAACTCGAAGTCGCACTCATGCCCATATCCGAAATGAGCGCGGACATGAGTGGGGAGGTCGTCGGCGAAACCGCGCAAGTCGGCATCGAATGCGAAGGGGTGTGGGTTCTCGAAGAGGTGGGCGACGACTATATCGTGGTGGAGGAGAGGATCACGGACGGAGCCGACTATTGCGTCGAAAGCACCACCATCACCCTCACCCCGCTAAACGACGGCTCCCTCGAATATTATTTCCTCGACTCATACGGAAGCGTCGGGGAGGGCATACTCACCCGTCAAGGCGGCACCGTCCCCGTCGGCGACACCGGAGTATGCGCCGGCCTCTCCGATTGCGAGGTGGTGGACGCCGCCGACGTGGACGGAGACGGCGTTCTCGACGAGGTCGCCATCGTCGGGGAGCCGGACGAATATTCCGGCGAGACGGAGTGGTTCACGGTTCGCGTCCTCCTCGCCGACGGGACGACTTTGACCCGCGACTCCGAAGTCCAGTTTTGGGGTCCCCCGGTGTATCACGGCGCGACCGACTTCGGGCAAGCTCCGGGCGAGGAGCTCGTGGTCGGGGCCATGTCCGGCGCGCATACCCGCTTTTACCGGGTGCTCACGTACCGCGACGGGGAACTCGTCGAGCTTCCGTACCCGGACGGCGGGATCGGCGGCGGAGACCCATCCATGTGGCCGATAGACGCCGCCGCCTCGATAAATATGGGCATCGAGTGCGACGCCTCCGACTCGACGGTCGTCCTTCGCTCCGTCTCCTCGGTGGGGCCGCCCTCGGAGGACTCGACCTTCGAGGGCGAGGAGACGCGGTGGGCTCTCGACGGGGGCGAGTGGCGAATGGTCGAATCATCCCCGCTCGAATACTCCGACGCCGCCAGCGCGTTCGAGATCTCCGGCTGGTTCTGCGGCGACCTCCCCCGAGCGTACGACTGAGCCGGGCGTGTCCATTGCTCGACTGACACGCGCCTCAACGGGCAAGGCAACACTTCAAGATGCCACCGTTCCTGAGCCAAAGTTCATAACACCCTCCAGGTATTTCCAAGCGTCGATCCGCGCCCATCAAACTCGGTTTGGAGGTGCTTGATCCTCCGGCGGCCCGCGTAATATGCTCTTCCGCATCGGAGTCCACCACTCTTCGAGCGTTTCTTTTTCCCACTTGCCCATCCCGAGCATAGCCTCGGTCATCCTCACGACCTCGGTCATGAACGCGGCGTCGTGGACGCGCGCGATGTTCGCGCCGCGCGCTATCGAGTAGGTGACGGCCGCGGCGGTCCCGGCGAGCCGGTCTTCCGGCTCCAGACCTCCGAGCGCTTCTCCGATAAAGTCCTTGCGGCTCGCCGCGACCAAGACGGGGAGGCCGAGCTTCTTCAGTTCCGGCAGGTTTCGGAGGAGTTCCAGCGAATACGGCGTGTCCTTGTCGAAGTCGAGGCCGGGGTCGAGGATCATTTTCTCTCGCTTTATCCCTCCCGAGACGGCGGCTTCGATCCTCTCTTCGAGGAACTCCGTCACTTCCTTCGTCACGTCGTCGTAGTTTCGGAAAGGCCGCCACGTTCGCGGTTGACCATCGATGTGCGTGAGTACGACGTGAGCGCCGGCTTGGGCGATCTCTTCTGTGAGGCGGGGATCCCGCAGGCCCGAGATGTCGTTGATGATGTCCGCGCCCGCCCCGAGCGCCGCCCTCGCCACCTCGGACGAGAAAGTGTCCACCGATATCGGCGCGTCGGTGAGCTTTCGGACTTCTTCGAGGAGCGGAACGACGCGCGCTATCTCCTCCTCCGCCGAAAGCGGCTTTCCGGCGGCGGCTTTGACCCCGCCAATGTCGATGATGTCGGCGCCCGCAGCGAGGATTTCCTTCGCTCTCTCGGTTCCCTGCTCGACGCCGTAATATTTGCCTTTGTCGAAGAAAGAATCGGGGGTGGCGTTCAGGATCGCCATGACCGCGACCTTCTTCGAGAAGTCTATTTGCGTTCGTCCGGTGTCGAGGATCAAGAAATGAACGGCTCGGCGACGAAGACGAGGGCGAAGAGCGCGGCGGCTCCGTAGAGGAGCGGGTGGACATCGCCGGGCCGGCCTCTGGCGAGTTTTATCAGGACGTATGAGATGAACCCGAAGCCGATCCCGTACGAAATATTGAAAGTCAGGGGGAGCGTGAGAATCGTGAGGAAGGCGGGTATCGCTTCGTCGAATTCTTCCCACGGGATGAAACGGACGGCGGTCATCATCAAAAAGCCGACGACCACGAGCGCCGGAGCGGTGACGGGGGAGACGAGGATGTCGCCTTCCGCTGGACCGGGGATCGGGATCGAACCTCCGAACACTCCGATTATGGGCGCGAAAGGCAGCGCGAGCAAGAAAAGCAATCCGACGACGACGCTCGTCATGCCGGTGCGTCCTCCTTCGGCCACCCCCGATCCGCTCTCGATATAACTCGTCACCGAACTCGCGCCCATCGCGCCTCCCCCGACCGCCCCGAACGAGTCGATGAGCAATATACGCTTCAGCTTCGGGGGGCGACCGTTCTCGTCGAGGAGCTTACCCTCCTGTCCGACGGCGATCACCGTCCCCATCGTGTCGAAGAAGTCCGTCATGAACAGCGCGAAGATGACCGGAATGAGCGTGATCTGCAAGACCTGCGGCACCGCCAGCACGCCGCCTCCGATGGTCGAGGTATCGAAGCTGAAGCTGACGAAGCTGTCGGGCAGCGGTACCACCCCGAAGACCATTCCGATGACCCCCGTGAGGACGATCCCCGCCAAAATTCCACCTCGAACGCCCCTCGCGACGAGCGCGAGCGTCAGGATGAGCCCGAAGCCCGCGAGCAGCACCGGACCTTGAGTGAAGTCGCCGAGCGCCAGGTACGTCGCCGGGTCCTGAACCACGATGCCGCCGTTTTTCAGCCCGATGAACGCGATAAACAGCCCGATGCCGACCGCTATCGCGAACTTCAAAGACATCGGGATGGCGTTCATCACCGCCTCCCGCAGGTTCGTGAGGACGAGAATCGTGACGAGCAGACCCTCCAGAACCACGACCGCCATCGCTTCCTGCCAGCTGAGTCCAAGGCCCAGGATCAGGGTGAAGGCCACGATGGCGTTCAGCCCGAGCCCGGAGGCGAGCGCGACGGGGAAGTTCGCGACGACGCCCATCGCGATGCACGCCGCCGCCGCGGCGACGCACGTGGCGAAGAACACGCCGGAGATGGGAAGCCCTGTATCCTCACCACCGAGGATAGCGGGATTAACGAAGATGATGTACGCCATCGTCATGAAGGTCGTTAGCCCGGCCACTATCTCTGTTCGCATGTTCGTTCCGCGTTCTGTGAAACCGAAGAAGCCGCCCAAGATCACCCTCCGCCTCGCATTGCAACGCCGGATTCACTATAAGCCAAACTCCGACGGCGTGTCCAGCGGGAGAAACGGCGTGTTTCGGCGGTGGTTTGCGAAAGGGGTATACTTTTTCGGACGCGCGGAAACCGAGGTTTCAGAGCGTTTGTTGGCTCAGGCGGAAGGTGGGCTGGGAGAAAGACATGGCGACGAGAGAGGAAGTCCACGAAATATTGGAGGGCGTGAGCTTCACGGGGAAGTTTCGCCAAAGCGAGTCTGGTTGGTGGATAGCCCATTGCGAGGAAGTCCCGGAGGCTCGCACGCAGGGTGAAACGAAAGAAGAGGCGCGAGAGAATTTGAAAGACGCCGTTGCCTTTATCCTCGAAGACCTCTCTCCGGAGGAGCTGGAGCGATTCCGGGACGAATTGACTTCGGAGGAGAGCGAGTTGCTGGCTCTTTGAAGCGGCGGCTTATAAAGCACCTCGAGGCTTGCGGCTGCGAATTGTACGGCGAAGGAGCGAAGCACTCGAAATACAGAAATACGGCCACGGGTAAGAAAACCACCGTACCGCGCCACGCCGAGATAGACGATGGCCTCGCCAAGGATATTTGTAAACAATTAGGGATCGAGAAGATCCGCTAAACAAGTAACAACCGAGTTTCGTCACAATTCCGCCCGCTCGAAGCGACGAAGCGCGAGGAAGACGAATAGTACGCTCCACAACGCGGTCGCGGGGATGGAGACGAGGCCGTGGGGTAGGATGAAGTCGTCCGCCACCAAATTGTAGCCGGACTGGAAAAAGAGCCACGGGAAGGCCGCCGTCAGCCACGGGGCGTAGTTGGCGACCATGAACCCGGCGACCATGAACCCGAAAACACATCCCGCCAACGGCCCGCGACTCTCGAAGACGGTGCCGAGAAAGAGGGACAACGAGAGGTAGAAGAGAAGCCCGAGGGCGAGGATGCCGAACCCTCCGAGAAAAAGAAGCGGCGGCGGGGGGAGGGTGGAGACGGCCGTCATCAGGACGTAGAAAACGAGCGCCGGGAAGAGGAGCGTCACGGTCAGCAGCCACCGGAAGTGGACGGCTAGCTTGGCGAGGACGAAGGCTCTTCGCGAGGCGGGTTTGGAGAGCACCCAGGCGGCGGTCCCGAGCTGTTTCTCGCCGATGATCGCGCCTTGAGTTTTGGCGACCACGGCGATGACCGAGGCCACGGCCCCGAGGACGAAGAACATGAGAACGCCCGCGTCGTTTACGTCGTCGGGGGAGTAGCCCGGCTCCATCTCGCCCCGGATAAAGGCTATGACCACGGAGATGAGCGCGACTATGAGCATCCATATGGCGCCGTGCGCCACGAGCGATAACCCCGTCGTCCACTCGCCGTTCTCCTTGCCGACGAGGTTCCGGAACCCGCTGAAATTTTCTTCCACCGGCTCCAGAGCGGCTCGCTCTCGCGGTTTTTTCCCGGCGGGCTTTCTAGACTTCACCGCTCCCGCCTTTCTCTATGAGATCGAAGAACGCCTCTTCGAGGCTCTGCCTCTTGCGTCCGAAGCCGGCGACTTTTACGCCCCGGCTCTCGAGAATGAGCCGCAGAAGGCGCTCCTCGGCGGCGGCCTCGTCGGTCGTTCTCACCAGCCAGCTTCGCTCTCCGCCCGGTTCCGGAGATTCTTCGAGCGAGGAGACCCAGCCCTGCGACCGGACGAGGTTTCGAGCCTCTTTCAAAACGTTCTCCGGCGCGGGGGCGAGGAGGATCTCATACACGGCGATCCCGGCGCCTCCGCTCGAAAGGAGTTCGTCTATCGGGGCTTGAGCCAGAAGTCTACCGTCCCGGAGTATCGCCACCGAGTCCGAGACGCGCTGAACGTCGTCGAGGATGTGGGTGGAGTAGAAGATCGTCGCGCCCCGCTCGTCGCGCAGGCGCTCCATGATCTCCAGCACGTCGCGGCGGCCCATCGGGTCCAGAGAAGCGGCGGGTTCGTCCAGGATCAAAAGCTCCGGGTCGTTGATCTGGGCCTGCGCGAGGCCGAGACGCTGCGATTCGCCGCCGGAGAACCCCTTTATCTTTCGGTCCGCCCGGTCCGAGAGCCCGACCAGCGAGAGCGACTCCTCGACGCGCCGCTCGATGGCCTCTTCCGGGCCGGAGTAGAAAAAGCGCGCCGCGAACCGCAGCGTCTCGCGCGCCGTCATGTGTCCGTAGTAGCGCGGGTCCTGGGCGAGGTAGCCGACCCTGCGACGGATCTCGAAGTCCTCCGTCGCGATGTCCTTCCCGAAGACCGAGCCGGAACCGGAGGTCGGGCGCGAAAGCCCCAAAAGCAGCTTCATGGTCGTGGTCTTTCCCGCCCCGTTCGGCCCGAGGAAGCCGAAGATGGAGTTCTTTCGCACGCTGAGGTCCAGAGCCTTCAATGCCCCGACCCGCCCGTAAATCTTCGTGAGTCCCCTGGTCTCTATGACGGCGGCGGGCTCTCCGCGAGGGTCTTTCTCGGAGGCCGGACTGTTATCTCTTGAAATCTTCATGGTCCGGGCGGGATTATATCGGCGGCCGGCCTGTCTACGCCGTAAACTCGTTACCGCCCGACGGACGGCGAATGGCGCATCCCATAGGATCACGGGCGGGTTAAAATCGCCGATTATGGCGTTCCGCGGAAAATTCTTCGGCAAAGAGCCGCCCAGGGTTCCGGACCCCGGCCAGCGCGTTCGCCTGCTCGGCCACGACAAAAAATGGCGCGGGGGGTTTCGGGCGATATCCGGACCTTTGAGTGACGAGGTCTACGGCGTGATCGTCTGGGTCGCCGAAGAGGAAGAGTGGGAGACGGCCACCCTCAAAAGACGCCCGCCCGTCGGAATGCCCTGGCCCCTCGACCGTCTCGAACCCGACGAGGAATGAGTGGCATCACGGTTTCTTGGGGGCTTTCTGCTCCAGCAACTCCCAGAACCGTCGAGGAGTCAACACCACGGGCAGGTTCGCGCCTTCGAGTCCGTGCGGGTGCGGGTCTCCGCTGACGAGGTAGTCCGCTCCGGAGGCGCGCGCCAGCGCGATGAGGTAGTCGTCTTTGGGGTCGTCGGGCACCAGCCTTTCGGTCTCTATGTCCTCGAAGATGGCTCCTTTCTCGCGCAGGTCTTTAATCACTTTTCTTACCTCGCTCTGGGCCAGGCAGCGTCTGAATCTGGCGCGCATCAGGACCGTCGATAGTTCGGCCAGCAGATGTTCGGAGATGATCATTTCAAAACGCCTGTCAACAGCGGCGCGTCCTATCCGGGCTGGGTGACCAAGCGAGGAAACCTGGGCGGAGACGAATACGTTGGGGTCGATAACCGCCCGCAGCACTTATCTATTCGCCACGTCTGGCGGCATGTTGTTCCTCGACCGCGATTCTCATAGCTTCCTCTTCGGAGAGTTCGGGCTCGCCAAGCTGTTCACGGCGCTCGCGCTCGCGGTCAATAAGATCGCTGAAAGTGATCGAAGGCTGAGATGCCTGCTCGTTTTCAGGGTTCAGGTAACGCCGCAGGGCGTCCTCTATCAACTCCGATTCGTCGCGGCCTTCCCTGCGGGCACGCTCCCGCACACGCTCCACCAACTCACGGTCGATTTTCGTCTCGGTGCGTTCCATTCTCTTCACCTCGCCGGTATTTTAGTCTATCTCCTGCAGCCCGGATATTCGGACCCGTTCGACGCCGGGGAGCGCGGCGACTTCGCGGAGCATTTCCTGCGCGCGGTGGTCCGGCGGGATGCGGAGCTGGATGTCGTAGCTCGCCGCGCCGTTCCTGACCTCCGCGTCGGTCGCCCGGATGCTCATGTCGCGCGACTCCAGGATTCGCACTATCTCGGAGATGCTCTCGCCGGAGTCCTCGAAGGTGACTATCAGGTTGCAGAGTTCGGTGCGGAAGCGTTCGATCACGGTCCCCCGGAAGATCCTGAGCAGGTAGAGAGCGAGAAGGACGATGATGGTCGTGAGGAAGGCTCCAAAGAGGTAGCCCGCGCCCGCGGCCATCCCTATCGCCGCCACCGTCCACAGGCTCGCGGCGGTCGTCAGACCGCGGATGTCGAGGCCCTGGCGGATGATCGCGCCCGCCCCCAAAAACCCGATGCCGGTGACGATCTGAGCGGCTATCCTCGTCGGGTCGAAGACGACGCCCCGGCTGTCCGCCTCCAACGCCGCCTCCGTGAACTCTGGGAACCCGTACGCCGAGACGAGGGTGAACAGAGCCGCCCCCAAACCCAGAAGTATGTGCGTTCGAAAGCCCGCCGACTGGTCGCGGGTCTCGCGCTCGAAGCCGACTGCACCGCACAATAGCACCGTGACCGCCAGCCTCAGCGCGACTTCCGTGTATGAGATCGTCAATTCTTCCATCCGCCAACCTCCGGGTCGAAATCCCATGCGATTTTTAGCATAATGCCCTCCGGCAAAGGAGACCGAAACTTCCCTCTCTAACGAGGAGTCGTAAGGAAGGCTACAAAGCACGATGGAGAACAAGGACGCCGGTAGGGACCCTCGGGCGACCGATCATCAGGAGGTGGAGTGGCAGTTCGACGCCCTCGACATCAGGCCGGTTTTGCGCTGGCTGGAGGGACGCGCCTCCGAAAACGGCGAACCTTTGATCACTCCATCGGGCGAGGGCGATATCTCCGACACCTACCTCGATACCGGAGACTGGCGCATCCACCGCGCCGGATACGCCCTGCGTCTCCGGAATAAAGGCGGAAAATACGAAGCGACGATGAAGCTCCTCGCCCCGGCGGAGGGCGAAGGACTCCGCCGCCGACGTGAGATATCCGAACCCCTCGACTCTAAAGACATCTCGAAGTCGAACGGACCCGTCGGCGAACGGATCCGCGCCCTCACAGGCCCGAAGTCCCTGAAACCTCTCTTCGAAGTCCGTACCAGACGCAGGACCTCCGAGGTCTCTTTCGGAGGAGATGGCGAGAATGGGGAAGCTAAGACCGTCGGGGAAATAGCGTTGGACGAAACGGAGATCCCGGTCGAAGACGGCCCCGCCGCGGTTCTCAGGCGCGTCGAGGTCGAACTGGAGCGGGGTTCGCCCGAGAGCCTCGAACCCTTCGTCGAGGAGCTTCGCCTGGGTTGCAGACTTTCGCCCGCGACGGTCTCGAAGTTCGAGGCCGGGCTGCTCGCGGGCGAACTCTCTCCGCCCGAAGCGCCGGAGTTCGGCTCGAAGGAAATTTCATCTTCTCTGAAGATCGGGGAGGTCGCGTACGCCGTGATGCGCGAGCAGTTCGAGATTTTTCTCCGCTACGAACCCGCAACCAGGGTTGGTGAGGACTCCGAAGACCTGCACGACATGCGGGTCGCGAGCCGCCGCCTGCGGGCGGCGATGCAGGTCTTCAAGGAGGCTCTGCCCGTCCGCTCGAAGAGGTTCCGCGACGAACTGAAGTGGATCGCCGGCGTCCTCGGCGAAGTCCGGGATCTGGATGTCCAACTCGAACAACTGGACGAGTGGGTCTCGGAGGCCGACCCCGAAGACCGCGAACCGCTCGGGGAACTTCGGGGTGTTCTTGAGGAGAGGCGCGAAAAGGCCAGGAAGGCGATGCTCCGCGCCCTCGATTCGCGCCGTTACGCGAGGTTCGTCGAGTCGTATTCCGCCTTTTTGAGGCGCGGGCCTTCGCGGCGTTCGGCGAACGCCCGCAGGCGCGTACTCGAAGCCGCGCCGGAGATCATCGCGCGCAGGTACCAAAAGTTCCGCAAGGTCGGAGACGTGATCGAGGACGACTCGCCCGCCGAGGAGTACCACGAGCTTCGGAAGCGAGGGAAGCGGCTGCGGTACACGCTGGAGTTCTTCTCGAAAGTGTACGGCAAGTCCGTGACAGAGCGGATCAAAGCCCTCAAGTCCTTGCAAGACGTACTGGGAGACCATCAGGACGCCGTGGTCGCCACCGCCCAACTGCGCGAACTCGCGCTCCCCGCGAAGAGGCGGCGCGGAGGAAGCGTTTCACCGCAAGCCGTTTTCGTGATGGGCGGCATCTCGCGCCGCTACCAGACCCTCGCCGCCGAACTCCGCAAAGAGTTCCCGGACGCCTACGCCAAAGTGAAAGGCAAACGCTGGAAGAAGTTCGAGAAGGTCATGGACAGGACCCGCCCGGAGAGCGCGTGAAACTCTACCTCGTGCGTCATGGGGCCGCCCACGACCGCGACCACGAGCGTTGGCCCGACGACGCTCTGCGACCGCTCACGCCGGAGGGCGAAGAGAGGTTCCGGGGCGTGGCCGAGGAGTTGGGACGCATCGTTCCCGAAGTCCCCAGACTGTTCAGCAGTCCTTTCGAGCGCGCCTGGAGGACCGCCGAGATACTCAACGAGACCGCTGGCTGGCCGGAGCCGGAAGCCTTCCCGGCGATGGAACCGGATGTCCCGCCCGAGAAAGCGGTGGTCGCGCTCGAAACCCTCTCAGATGAAAGCTCCATCGCCCTCGTCGGGCACCGTCCGCAGCTTCACGAGCTCGCCTCATACCTCCTCACAGGCGAGGACGACGGCGTGGAGGTCCGCATAAAAAAAGGCGGCGCTTTAGGCATCCGCTTCCACGGCGCGCCCGTGCCCGGAACCGGCGAGATGCTGTGGCTGATAACGCCGAAAGTGCTTCGGCGTTAAGTACCTCCAACTGATACCGATCAAGGATACTGATGTCATAAGCTCTCGACGGCCTCGACCCACCACGAGTAACCCGTGAGCCTCTTCAAAAGGTTGGGCTGCCCCCAGTAAACTTCGAGCGTCTTCGTGAGGGCTTGCTGGAGATGCTCGACGCTCTCGAAGAGCTTGTTGGAGAGCGAGCGCCTGAACTCCAAAAACCACCTCTCCGCCGGATTCAACTCCGGAGAGTATCTCGGCAGCTTCAAGAGGGTGATGTTCTCGGGCAAGGTGATCGACTTGGAGCGGTGCGATGGCGCGTTGTCGAGTACAACGAGGAGATGATGCTCGGCATACGCCTCGCCAAGCTCTCGGAAGAAACTCTCCAAACATCGCCCGTCCACGCCGGGCATGTAGGAGCAAAAGCTCTCCCCGCTCGAAGGCTCCACCGCCGCGTACAGCCAACTCCACTCGTAGCGACGCCTCACGGTCCGCGGAGGCCTGAATCCTATGGGACAGTAGCGTCTGCGGTGCCAGTTTATGAGTCCGAAGCGCGCCTCGTCGATAGCCATCACCTTCATCGGCTTTCCGGACGCTTCGACCGCGTTGGCTTCCGCACTCGCGCCCGCGCGGGCCTCCCTTATCTTGCCGCGAAACTTTTTTTGAACTCCTCCTGCTCTTCTTGGTCGGCCTTCTCGTGGCGGGGCCGACCCGTTTTGAGTTTCACCTTGCGACGCCTCAGAAGCCCCCCGACGCTCTCCGGGTGGGAGTAATGGACGCCCCGGTCCCAAAGAAACCGATGCGCCTGCGCGACCGTGGCTATCTCGCCGCGCTTCATAGCCTCCTCCATCTCCGTGAACGCCTCCTCCGTGACCAACTCCGAAGGACCTCTCTCGCTCACCCTGCTTAGAAGGAGCCCCTCCAACCCTCCCCGGCGGTATGTGGCGAACCACCTTTGACATTGGCGCCAACTGTATCCCAGAGCCTCGGCAGCGCCTCCCAAACTCGAACGCTCGCCGCTTTTGAGGAGCCTGAGCATCCTCACTCTATGAGACAGGTGGGTGTAGCGATGGCGTTTCTCCAGTTCCCGCAGTCGCTCTTCGTCTTCGGCTATTGCCCGTGGGTAGTCTATGTTCGGCATGGACTTATTATGCCACTAATAAACGGGAATGGTATTAGTCCGGTTTCTGGCTGACATGCTGACCGGCTGACTCGCTGACAAGCGCATGAAGCCGTACGGCTTCATGCGTCCTCCCAAAACGGATGCGTGTATCCGAGTTCGCTTAAAGCGTGCCGGATCTCCAGCATCGCCGTGTATGTCGGCAACACGTAGAGCGTCTCTCCCGACGGCGTTGTCTGGAGG
>JBOHBL010000818.1:0-1196 GCA_050698295.1 Rubrobacteraceae bacterium
CTCAGGAAAGGTACTTCCCTTTACCTTCGGGAACACCGTGTTCACGGTAATAGTCGGCGAAACGCTGCTCCAGGGGAACAAAAGAAACATCGTAGCCGAAGGCTATCGGTCCCCAAACCTCCAATGCCTCTTCGGTACGCATGATTTCCGGGGTAGGGATGCCCAGAGCCGTGACGCGCTGTCCGTAGCGCAGACGTTCGGTGGTGACGGCGGTGGCCGTCTCGGTGTCGAGGAGTGTGATCAGGTCCGGCACGCTCGCGATCACCTCTCCGTCCCGGATGGCGACCAGGTTCTCGTTCTGGAAGCGGACGGTGAGGCGACTGCCCTGCGAGTCGCCCAGGCCCTCGATCTCCGCATACCCGACCGCGAATCCCTCGCGGGTCCGGCGCTCCACGTCTATGACCTTGCCCTCGAATAGCGGGATGCCTCGACCATAGATCGTGTCCCGCGTAGCCGCGCATACGGCTTCCACGGGATGCGTTCCTTTCTTGCGGGCCGTCTCCACAGCCTCGCCGATGGCGATCCCCATCGAGACCGTGCCGCGCACGGCGGTGCGTTTATACTGCTCACCGGTCATCGGGTAGTCCACGAGCATCGCGTGTCCCCCCATGCGGATGGTGACTCCGCGTGCGATCCACTCCAGCTGAAAGTTATCCGGGGTCTCGATGGTCACGACCGCGCCCCGTTCGTCGGCGACCACGGCGGGCGTTCCCGAGACCCCGTAAACGTGGAAGGTCTCCATCTGGAGCTCGGGGACGGCACGGCCCATCCCATCCCCATCGAGTACCGGGAGACGGGCGCGGGCGGCGGCGACGAACGGAATCTGGGAGTTGATCCCGCCGCACTCGATGGGCGAGGTGGCGTCGGCGCGGCGGCCCAGGCGCTCCTCCTCTGCCCGCAGCGCCCGAACCGCCTCCATCCCCTCCGGGATCTTCTCCAGCATCACCGTCGGAGCGCCCATCATCGCCGTGGGCAAAACCAGCGCGTCGTTATCCAGCTCATCGGGATCCATCAGCGTAACCGGTCCCTCTTCCTCGATGGCCTGCTGAGCCATGATCTTTCCCACGAACGGATCTCCCCCACCGCCCGTGCCGAGGATCGCCGCTCCGACAGCCAGATGGTCGAGGTCCGTCGGTGTTATCTCCCGCAAAGCTGTCCTCCCCTAGTAGCTTCCCAGCCGACCCGCGGCCTTGACT
>JBOHBL010000819.1:0-4922 GCA_050698295.1 Rubrobacteraceae bacterium
GATGTATCCTTTCCATCGGTGTCCTTCCCGCCGACGTTGGCGCGTCGGCTTTTCCGTTTGATCGCTCAAAGGGAAGGCGCACCACGTTCTTCACGGAATCTCGATCCACAACTTTTGGTTATATCTCGGGACGAACCGTGAGCTTGCCTGAGCTGCTGACGCTATAGTGGCCGATGGTTTTTCCCTTGACCCTCACAGCCTTGTTGTGTACGGGCTTCATCCTCGGTTTCTTCAAGGCTTTTCACCTCCTTTCCGCTTTTCCCGTGCCACTCTACCGTTACCCTTTAGAAGAGCGTGGATCGGCACCGTACGTGTACTCTGTCCTGATCCTGCCGTTACGCCGGTGGACAACCACTTGGCCTCTTCGACGGGACTTGGCCCGGCGGCGCGCGGCCCTTATCGCAGCGGCCTGCGTGCGATGCTTGCTGGAAGCCTGTTTAGCACCCGCCCGCTTTACTCCCCAGCCTCCGCCGGAGCGTTTGGTAATGTGGTAGGTCTTCCTGCGGCTTGACCCTTTACCTCTAGCCAACGTTCTCACCCCCCTTCACTCGATCAGAGGATACTCGTGATCCACAATAACCATGCCATGAAAGTTTTGGACATCAAACTAATACTATACATAAACTTCAAGTTGAGTCTATAATGGCGCTCTTACGAGAAAGGGGGTCGCATGGCTAAATCGGGCGGCGTTGAGGAAGTTGCGAATTGGCTCTCCACTTCGGAGGCCGGGCGTGTTCTGGGAACCTCCGGCCAATGGGTTAAGCAGCTCGCTCGTCGCGGAAAGCTACGTGGAGTTGAGACTTCTCTGGGTTGGCTGGTGGATCCGGAAGATGTGGAGCGCCTGGCTAATGAGAGACTCGAAAAGGCGGAGAAGAAGATTTCGACTATGAAAGCGGCCAAGTCTCGCAAAGCTGTTCGGGTACTTGCGAGCAATTCCAAAAGGGGAAGGTTACGCAGTAAAAAGAGGAAGTAAGTTATTCGTGACAACCTCCAAGTACACATCCGCCGCCCCGAGGGACGGCGGAAGATCTCCTTCTACACGTGGCAGATGAGGCTGAGAAAAGTATACTTGGGATGGGAGGCGAATCCTATTCCATGAGAAGCAAGGGAAAGGCTTGAGAGACTACTCCGAAGACGCACTGGTCGAGCAACCCGCCATAGCCCTCTTCGCGGAGCTTGGCTGGGAGACGGCGAATTGCTGGTCGGAGTGGATCGGCCCGTCCGGGGACGCCCCGCCGGAACGGCTCTACCTGGGACGTGAAACGACCGCCGAGATGGTGCTGGTTCCGAAGCTGCGAGAGGCGCTTTCGCGTTTGAACCCGAAGTTGCCTTCCGAGGCGTTGGATCTCGCAATCGAGGAGCTTGCGAAGGATCGCTCTTCGATGAGTCCGGCGCAAGCGAACCGTGAGGTATACGGGCTTCTCAAGGACGGCGTCAGGGCAGCGGTCTCCTCGGAGGAGGCGGGCGACGAGGTCGAGACGGTGTGCGTCATCGCCTGGAACGACCCGGAGGACAACGATTTCTTCCTTGCCTCGCAGTTCCGGGTGTCGGGCGAGATGTATAAACGGCGCGCGGACCTCGTGGGGTTCATAAACGGGTTGCCCCTCGTCCTCTTCGAACTAAAGAGGCCGACCGTGCGGCTGGAGCATGCCTATCGGGACAACGTTCGCGACTACAAGAGCGGCGTCCCGAGGCTCTTCGACCACAACGCCTTCATCGTCCTCTCCAACGGCACCGAGAGCCGCGTCGGGAGCATGACGGCCTCGTGGGAACACTTCGCCGAGTGGAAGAAGGTCGGCTCCGAGGAGGAGAAGGGCGTCGTGTCCCTTGAAACCATGATCCGTGGCGCGTGCCGGAAAGAGCGGCTGCTCGACATCGTCGAGAACTTCACCCTCTTCTCCGAAACAGGGGGGAGCGGCGGCCTCGTCAAGCTGGTGGCGAAGAACCACCAGTACCTCGGGGTGAACAACGCGGTGGACGCTCTCGAAAACCTCGGGGAGAACCGGGGGAGGCTCGGGGTCTTCTGGCACACTCAAGGTTCGGGCAAAAGCTACTCGATGGTCTTCTTCTCCCAGAAGGTCTTGCGGAAGCTGGAGGGCGACTATACCTTCCTCATCGTCACCGACCGGCAGGAACTCGACGACCAAATCTATAAAACGTTCGCCTCTGTCGGCGCCGTCACCGAGGGGCAGGTGCAGGCCGAAAGCGGCGAGCACTTGAAGCGGCTGTTGCGCGAGAACCACCGCAACGTATTCACCCTGATCCAGAAGTTCCACACCGGTAGAGACGACCCGGCGGGTCGTCTCCGCTACCCGAAGCTCTCCGACCGCTCGGATGTCATCGTGATGACCGACGAGGCGCATCGCAGCCAGTACGACACTTTCGCGATGAACATGCGCCACGCGCTGCCGAACGCGGCGTTCATCGGGTTCACGGGGACGCCGCTGATGGCGGAGGAGGAGAAGACGCGCGAGGTCTTCGGGGATTACGTCAGCGTCTACGACTTCCGCCAGTCCGTCGAGGACGGGGCGACGGTTCCGCTCTACTACGAGAACCGCATCCCCGAGCTGCAACTCACCAACGCCGCCTTCAACGAGGAGCTGGAAGGACTCATCGAAGCCGCCGAACTCGACGAGGCGCAGGAAAAACGCCTGGAGCGCGAGTTCGGCCGCGAGTACCATCTCATCACCCGCGACGACCGGCTGGAGAGGGTCGCCGAAGACATCGTCTCCCACTTCACGGGCCGGGGGCAACCTGGCAAGGCGATGGTCGTCTCCATAGACAAGGCCACCGCCGTCCGCATGCACGACAAGGTGCGGAAATATTGGGAACGTGAGATCGAACACCTCGAAAAAGAATCGGCCGCCGTAGAGACGTTGCATGCAACGTCTCCACCCGCAACGTCTCTACGAGAGGACGCAACGCATCTGCGGGAGAAAATCGCCTTCATGCGAGAGACCGACATGGCGGTCGTCGTCTCTCCGGGACAAAACGAGGTCGAGGACATGGCGAAGAAGGGTCTCGATATCGCGTCCCATCGGCGGCGCATGTTGCGGGAGGACATGGACAGGAAATTCAAGGATCCGGGCGACCCGTTCCGCATCGTCTTCGTGTGCGCGATGTGGATGACCGGCTTCGACGCGCCGAGCGTGGGTGCCATCTACCTCGACAAGCCGATGCGAAACCACACCCTCATGCAGACGATAGCGCGGGCCAACCGTGTCTTCGAGGGGAAGCTGAACGGTCTCATCGTGGACTACATCGGCGTCTTCCGGAACCTGCAAAAAGCGTTGGCGATCTACGGCTCCGGAACCGACGGCGATATGCCGGTGAAAGATAAGGAGCAACTCGTCGAGGCGCTTCGCGCGGCGGTGGAGGAGGCCGAAGGTTTCTGCAAGGAACACGGCATGGATATCCGAAAGATCCTTGCGGCGGACGGCTTCGAGCGCCTCGCGCTCCTCGACGACGCGGTCGAAGCCATCCTCACCGGCGGAGACGAGTCGAAGAAGAGATTCCTCCTGCTGGCGGGCATCGTGGAGAAGCTATACCGGGCCATACTGCCCGACCCGGTCGCCGGTGAGTTCGGGGAGCTGTGGAAGCTCTTCTCCATGCTCGCCGAGAAGGTTCGTTCGCTTGCGCCTCCGGCGGACATCTCCGGGGTTATGGGGGGCGTTGATGAGCTTTTGGATCGCTCGGTCGCCGCGGAGGGATACGTCATCCGCGAGACTTCTGACGGCGACGACGAGAGGCTCGTGAACCTCGGGGAGATCAACTTCGAGGCGCTCCGGGCGCGTTTCGAGAGGGGCCGGAGGCGCACCGTGGCCGAGACGCTCCGGGGACGGGTGAACGCGAAGCTCGGTCGGATGGCGCGGCTCAACAAGAGCCGGACGGACTACCAGGAGAGGCTGCGGCAACTGATATCAGCCTACAACTCCGGCTCGATGAACGTCGAGGCGTATTTCGAGGCGCTCCTGAAATTCGCCGGCGAACTCGACGAGGAGGAGCAACGGGGCGTCTCGGAAGGACTCAGCGAGGAAGAACTCGCCGTCTTCGACCTGCTCATGAAGCCGGAGGTCTCCATGACCGAAAAAGAGCGCGCCCGCGTGAAAGAGGTCGCCCGCGAGTTGCTCGACACCCTCAAAAAAGAAAAGCTCACCCTCGACTGGCGCAAGCGGCAACGCTCGCGGGCGGAGGTGCGGGTCGCCATCGAAGAATCGCTGGACGAGTTGCCCGAAAACTTCACCCCGAACCTCTACCGGGCGAAGTGCGAAGCCGTCTACCAGCACGTCTACGACTCGTACTACGGCTCCGGCGAGAGCATCTACGCGAAGGCGAGCTAGAAAGGAGTGTCCACGTGAGCGACGATCAAACACGGGAAGTCTACGAACGCGCCGGATTCGGAGGGAGCGTCACGCTCGGAGAACGTCCCGCCGTCCTCGTCGTGGACTTCAGTCGCGGCTTCACCGATCTCGAATGCCCCCTCGGGGCGGACATGACGGCGGAGGTCGAGGCGACGCGGACGGTGATAGACGCGGCTCGCGAGATGGACGTGTCGATCATCTTCACGACCATCGGTTTCGAGAAGAACTTGAGGGATGGTTCGTTGTGGATCGAGAAGGCTCCGGCTCTCGCTGAGTTGCAGCTTGGAGGCAAGTGGGTCGAGATAGATCCCCGTCTCGGAAAGAAGGACGAAGACACCGTCATCCTCAAGAAAGGCGCGTCGGCGTTCTTCGGGACCAACCTCGCTTCGATCCTCGCGTTTCAAAAAACGGACACCGTCATCCTGTGCGGCGCGACGACGAGCGGCTGCATCCGGGCGACGGCTGTGGATTTGCTTCAATATGGATACCCGACGCTCGTTCCCAGAGAGTGCGTCGGAGACCGCGCCGGGGCTCCGCACGAGGCGAACCTGTTCGATATCC
>JBOHBL010000820.1:0-5316 GCA_050698295.1 Rubrobacteraceae bacterium
GCTTCGGACGGCGCGGCCTCGGGTTCTTCGGCCTTACCGTCCGCTTTCGCGTCGCCGCGCTCCATCGCGGCCCGCACGTCGCGCTCGACGATGCGACCCGCCGGTCCCGAACCGTCGATCCTGGCGAGGTCGAGTTGGTTCTCTCGCGCCAGACGCCGGACTATCGGGGAGGCGCGGAAGTTCCCATCGGCTCGATCCTCGCCGCCGACCTCCGGCATCCGGGGCTCGTCTTCGCTCTCGCCCTGATCTTCATCCGCCTCCCGCGTCGCCGTGGCGGTGGAGGTCTCGCCCTCGCCGCCTTCCTCGGCTTCCTGCTCGCCGCTCCGTTCAGGGGCTTCTTCTCCCTCGCCCGCGACGAAGGCTATCGCTTCGCCGACCGGGATGTCGTCGCCTTCGGAGGCGTACACATTAGAGAGCGTTCCGGCGTCCTCGGCCTCCAGTTCCAGAGTGACTTTGTCGGTCTCTATTTCGGCTATGGGTTCGCCGACTTCGACTTCGTCGCCTTCGGACTTCAGCCATTTGAGGAGGGTCCCCTCCTCCATCGCGTCGCCCATTTTGGGCATGATCACTTCGGGCATCTACTTTTCCTCCATGTAAAGCACACGCCTCGCGGCGTTGGCGACCTGCTTTTCACTCGGGAAGGCCGCAAGCTCCAAATTCCTGGCATACGGCGCGGGCACCTCCGCCCCGCTCACGCGCTCGACCGGAGCGTCCAGATAATCGAAGGCCCGGTCCTGGATGATCGCCGCTACCTCGCTCGCCACCCCGAACCACCGCCACTGCTCCTGAACCGCAACCGCCCGATGCGTCTTCTTGACCGATTCGACCAGCGCGTCCTCGTCGAACGGACGGATCGAACGCAGGTCAATGACCTCCGCTGAAACGTCCTCTTCCGCCAAAGCGTCGGCGGCTCGCAGACAAAGGTTCACCTGACGCCCGTACGCGATGAGGGTCACGTCCGAGCCTTCGCGGGCGATCCGGGCTTTCCCGAACTCGACGGCGTTGTCTCCGTCCTCGACTTCGCCTTTCGTGCCGTAGAGGGCTCCGGCTTCGAGGAAGATCACCGGGTTGTCGTCGCGTATCGCCGTGATCATCATCCCTTTGGCGTCATTCGGCGTGACCGGAGATACGACCTTGAGTCCGGGGAAATGCCCGTACATGTTCTCCAGAGAATGCGTGTGCTGCGCGGATAGCTGGACGCCGCCTCCGTTGGGACCCCGGATCACGAGCGGCACCTTGACCTGGCCGCCGGAGAAGTAGCGCACTTTGGCGGCGTTCTGAATGATCTGATCCGCCGCCAGAAACGAGAAGTTCCAGGTCATCATCTCCACAACGGGCCGCATCCCGAGCATCGCCATGCCGATGGCGGCTCCGGTGAAACCGCCCTCGCTTATAGGCGTGTCCATCACCCTTTTCGGTCCGTACTGGTCGTAGAGTCCGTCCGTGATCAGATGCGTTCCGCCGTAGACGCCGATGTCCTCGCCCATGAGGACGACGCTCTCGTCGTTGTCGAGTTCGTGGACCATGCCTTCTCTGAGAGCTTCGCGGTACGTCTTCGTCTCGGCCATCTAGTTCTCCCCCATGTACTCGTCCTCGCCCGCGTAGACGTCGGTGTAGAGTTCCTCCATCGCCGGCTCTTCGGCCTCGTCGGCGAACTTGACGGCCACGCTGACTCGCTCCTTCGCCTCGTCTTTGATCTCGTCGAGCTTCTCTTCTTCGGTTCCGGAGTCGAGGAGCTTCTGCTCCAGAAGCCCGATGGGGTCGCGCTCCCTCCACTTCTCGATCTCCTCTTTGGTCCGGTACTTTTCGAAGAAGTCCGCAGCCCCGTGCGGCACCGTCCGGTATGTCATGGCCTCGACCGCATACGGTTTGCCGGTCTCCCGCACCTGCTCCGCCGCTCTCTCCGCGACCTCGATGACGGCCTCCAAATCCATGCCGTCCACCTTTTCGTTCTCGACGCCGTGCGCGTCGAACTTGACGGTGAGGTCGGTCTGGGCGGTGGACCGCTCGACGCTCGTCCCCATCCCGTACTGGTTGTTCTCCAGGATGAAGAGGCAGGGGCACATCCCATCCTTGCCCCAGAGCCCGGCGAGGTTCGCCGCCTCGTGGAACGCGCCGTTGTTTATGGCGCCATCTCCCAAATATAGCTGCGTTATGTGGTCCGTCTCCTGATACCTTTGAGCATAGGCGAACCCGACCCCGAGCGGGATATGTCCGCCGACGATTCCGTATCCGCCCATGAGGCCGTTGTCCACGTCGAAGAGGTGCATCGAGCCGCCCTTGCCCTTGACGAGTCCGGAACCTCTTCCGTACAACTCGGCCATGACCTCTTTCGGGTCCGCGCCGAGGAGGAGGGCGTGCGCGTGATCCCGGTACGCGGTGATGACTTTGTCGCCGTCCCGGAACGCTTCGAGGAAACCGGTAGCCACCGCCTCCTGCCCGGTATAGACGTGGAGGTAGCCCCCGATCCTGCCCTGCCTGAAACCCCTCTGGCAGGCGTCCTCGAAGGCCCTCACGAGCACCATCCGCCCGTAGAGATCGACGAGCCGGTCCTGGCTCGTGGCCACCGCCCCTCCGTCTCCGCTCCGCACGTCGCCGTTCTGCGAGTTCCCGTTGTCCGCGCTCACGCTATCGTCCCTTCCCTCTGAGAGCCGCAACACCTACGACAGAATAACATCCTCGAAGACCGTATACGCTCGTTTTATAGCCGCGATCGGCATATTCTATACCCCACTCCTATCGTCCCTCCAGCCACTTTCCCACGCTGCGGAAAGCCCGCGCCCGATGAGAGTCCCGATGTTTCTCCTCCCCCATCTCGGCGTACGTGAGGTCTCCGCCGCCGGGGATGAAGATGGGGTCCCACCCGAACCCTCCTTCGCCTCGCTGCTCACCGGCTATCTTCCCCTCGACCTCCCCAACGAAAACCGCCGCCTCCCCCACACCGTCGATCACGGCGACGGCGCAAACGGCCCTTGCGGCGCGTTCCTCGAAAGGAGAGAGCATTTTCAGCAACCCTTCGTTCCCGACGCTCGCCAGAAACCACTTCGTCAGGGCCCCCGGCAACCCGTTCCACGCCTCCACCACGAGCCCCGAATCCTCGACGATCACCACCCGCGACGGCGACCCCAGAGCCTCGCGAGCGGCGAACGCCTTCACCCGAACGACCTCCGAAAAATCCAAAGACTGAATCTCGGGCACCTCGGGAGAAGCGGCCTCCAGAGAAAGACCCAGCATCCCCTCCACCTCGCGGCGCTTGTTCTCGTTGGAGGTCACGAAGATCGGCGTCATGGTCCGAAGTCTATAGGAGATGGTCGCTTCGCTCCGGTGAGTAGTTGTATTTCGCGGCCCGTCGTGTTGTAATTTTCTTTGCTGCGGATGCGGCGCTCATCGAGAGCGGTCGAGGGACGGGCCCTGTGAAACCGCGGCAACCGGTGGGCGACGGGCGAAGCCCGGAGTCCATGACAGGTGCCAACTCCCGCGGAGGAGACTCCGAGAGATGAGCCGGACACTTTTCGGCTGACCTCCCTCCTCCAGGCACGGCGTGAATACAAATCGGAGAAAGGTTGAGACTTTTGGATCTCAGCGAAGTCCTGAACAGTCGGGTCTTGATCGGCGACGGCGCGATGGGCACCCTCCTCGGTGAACACGGCGTCGGCTTCAAGCATCCCTACGACCGCGCCAACATCACCCGCCCCGACCTCGTGCAGAGTTTGCACGAGCAGTACATCCGGGCGGGCGCGGACCTCATCGAAACCAACACTTTTTCGGCCAACAGAGTCAGGCTCGCGGGGGGCAAGGTCGAGGACAAAGTGCGCGAGATAAACGCCGAAGGCGCTCGCCTCGCCCGCAAAGCCGTGGAAAAAGAAGCGAAGCGTGGAGAGAAGCCGCTCGTTCAGGGGGCCATCGGACCGCTCGGTAAGTCCCTCGCCCCCATCGGCCAGATCCAGGCGGGCGAAGCCCGCGAGATGTTCCGCGAACAGGCGGAGGCTCTGCTGGAAGGCGGCGCGGATGTGTTGTTGCTCCAAACTTTCCCGGACTTCGACGAACTGAAGCTCGCCTACGAGACGGTCAGTGAGTTCGGAGTTCCGGTACTCGCGTACAAGACCTTCGTCGAGGACGGCGAGACGCTCGCCGAGGGGCTTCCGGCCAAAATCGCGGTTCAAATCTCCGGCTGGGGAGCCGCGGTCGTCGGGTCGAACTGCACCGTCGGGCCGCAGAGGATGGTCGGCATCGTCGAGCAGATGTCGGCGGAGGTCGGCCCCGTCGCCGCGCTGCCGAACCCCGGATTGCCGCAGCTCATCGATGGAACCATCCACTACCGCCGCGACGTGAGGCACTTCGCCTCCTACGGCGTGAAGCTCGCCGAAGCCGGCGCCCGTCTCGTCGGGGGTTGCTGCGGGACGACGCCCGAACACACCGCGGCCCTCGCCGAAGCCCTCAAGGACTTCCAGGTCGACAGGAACGGCGCGAAGAAGTCGGTTGCTCCGCGGGAGCGGGTGGACGGGGCGGAAACATCCACCGAGCCGGTTACGGGGTTCGCCGGGAGGATCAAAGAGGGTTTCGCCACCACCGTCGAGGTGGATCTCCCCCGCGGCAATGACATCTCGGAGGTCATCGAGGCTTCGCGGAAGCTCAAAGAGCGCGGCGTTCACGCGATAGACATCTCGGACGGGGCGCGGGCGCGGTTGCGGATGCATCCCATCGCGGTGGCGAAGATGATCCAGGACGAAGTCGGCATCGAAGTCGTGGCGCATATCTCGTGCCGCGACAGGAATATCATTGGCTTGCAAGCCGACCTGCTTTCGGCGGCGGCGCTGGACGTGAGGAATATTCTGGCGGTCACGGGGGATCCGGCCCAGATCGGGGATTATCCCGAAGCCACGTCCGTCTTCGACACCGATTCGGTCGGGCTCGTCCACATCCTCTCGAAGATGAACAGAGGGGAAGATCTGGCGGGCAACTCGATAGGAAAGGCGCCCGGCTTCCTCATCGGGGCGTCTTTCAACCCGACCGCCGAGGAGCTGGACGGCGAGATAGAAAAGCTCCGGCGCAAAGTCGAGGCCGGGGCTCACGCTTTCTGGACGCAGCCCGTCTTCGAGATCGAAGACTTGGAGAACTCGCTGGAAGAGATCGAGAAACTGGGTCTCGAAGTGGATATCATCCTCGGCCTCATGCCGCTCCGCAGCGCGAGGCAGGCGGAGTTTTTGCACCACGAAGTCCCCGGCATAAACATCCCGAAGCGAGTCCGAACGAGGCTCGCCGAACTCACAAAAGAGGACGCCCCGAAATACGGCGTCGAGGTCGCGCGGGAGCTTT
>JBOHBL010000821.1:0-4380 GCA_050698295.1 Rubrobacteraceae bacterium
CTACGAACTCGAAGACCTCGCCTACGAACTGAACTTCGAGGCCGCCAAAGTCGCCCGCGAAGCCGCCGACGACTGCACCGAACGCGACCCCGACAAACCCCGCTTCGTCGCCGGCGCGATGGGCCCGACCAACCGCACCGCCTCCATCTCCCCCGACGTGAACAACCCGGGCTTCAGGAACATCGGCTTCGACGAATTGAAGGAGGCGTACAAAGAAGAGGCGCGCGGGCTCGTCGAGGGGGGCGTGGACCTGCTCCTCATCGAGACCATCTTCGACACCTTGAACGCGAAAGCCGCCATCTTCGCGGTCAAGGAGTATTTAGAGGAAGAAAATCTCGACGTGCCGATCATGATCTCCGGCACGATCACGGACGCGAGCGGAAGGACTTTGTCCGGCCAGGTGACGGAGGCGTTCTGGAACTCGGCGCGTCACGCCGAGCCGATCAGCGTCGGGCTGAACTGCGCGTTGGGCGCGAAGGAACTTCGCCAGTACATGGAGGAGCTCTCCAGCATCGCCGACACCCACGTCAGCGCCTACCCGAACGCCGGCCTCCCCAACGAGTTCGGCGAATACGACGAATCTCCCGAAGCAATGGCCGAGGAGATAGGCGAGTGGGCAAAGAGCGGTTTCCTCAACATCGTCGGCGGCTGCTGCGGCACCACGCCGGATCACATCGCCGCGATTGCCGAAGCGGTGGCGGAGTACAAACCCAGAAAGGTCCCCGAACGTCCGCGAGAGATGCGCCTGAGCGGTCTGGAGCCCTGCAACATCGGGCCGGACTCGCTGTTCGTCAACGTCGGGGAGCGGACGAACGTGACCGGATCGGCGCGTTTCAAGGACCTTATTTTGAACGACGACTACGAGACGGCCCTCGAAGTCGCGAAGCAACAAGTCGAAAACGGAGCCCAGATCATCGACGTGAACATGGACGAGGGCATGCTCGACGGCGAGGAGGCGATGGTCACCTTCCTCAACCTCATAGCGAGTGAGCCGGACATCTCGCGCGTGCCCGTTATGATCGACTCATCGAAGTGGTCGATCATCGAGGCGGGACTGAAACGAGTTCAGGGAAAAGCCATCGTCAACTCCATAAGCATGAAGGAAGGCGAGGAGGAGTTTTTGAGGCAGGCGAAGCTCCTGAAAAAGTACGGGGCCGCCGTGATCGTGATGGCCTTCGATGAGGAAGGTCAGGCGGACACCAGAGAGCGCAAGGTCGAGATCTGCGCCCGCGCCCATAAGCTCCTCACCGAAAGAGTGGACTTCCCGCCCGAGGACATCATCTTCGACCCGAACATCTTCGCCATCGCCACCGGCATCGACGAACACAACAACTACGGCGTGGACTTCATCGAGACGGTGAGGGAGATCCAGGAGACCCTCCCCCACGCGAAAACGTCCGGCGGCGTCTCGAACGTGTCGTTCTCTTTCCGGGGCAACAACCCGGTGCGCGAAGCCATCCACGCCGTCTTCCTCTACCACGCGATAAACGCGGGCCTCACGATGGGCATCGTCAACGCCGGACAACTCGCCGTATATTCGGACATCGACGAAGAACTCAGAGAAGCCGTCGAGGACGTGGTCCTCAACCGCCGGGATGACGCGACGGAGCGGCTGCTCGACCTCGCGGAGAGGTACAAGAACGAGGCGAGTGGCGCCTCCGGCGAAAAGAACCTCGAATGGCGCGAGTGGCCGGTCGAAAAAAGGCTCGAACACGCGCTCGTCAAGGGCATCACAGATCACGTCGAGGAGGACACCGAGGAGGCGCGGCAGAACGCGGACAAGCCCATCGAGGTCATCGAGGGACCGCTAATGGACGGAATGAACGTCGTCGGGGATTTGTTTGGCGACGGCAAGATGTTCCTGCCGCAGGTGGTCAAAAGCGCCCGCGTCATGAAGAAAGCGGTGGCGTACCTCATCCCGTACATCGAGGCGGAGAAGACCGAGAAGCAGAAACCGAACGGCACCATCGTAATGGCGACGGTCAAGGGCGACGTGCACGACATCGGCAAAAACATCGTCGGCGTCGTCCTCCAATGCAACAACTTCGAGGTCATCGACCTCGGGGTGATGGTGCCTTCGGCGAAGATACTCGAAACGGCGAAAGAAAAAGGCGCGGACATAATCGGTCTGTCCGGCCTCATAACGCCCTCGCTCGACGAGATGGTCCACAACGCGAAGGAGATGGCGAGAGAAGAGTTTAGTATTCCACTCCTCATCGGCGGCGCGACGACAAGCAAGACGCACACGGCCGTCAAAATAGCGCCCGGCTACGAAAATCCCGTCATCCACGTCAAGGACGCTTCGCGCGCCGTCGGGGTGGCGCAAAACCTCGTGAGCGAGAAGCGGCGGGAAAGCTATGCCTCCGAGGTCGCCGAGGAATACGAGAAGGTTCGCGCCAAACACGCCGGTCGGAAATCCAAAACGAAACTCACGACCATCGAAAAGGCCCGGAAGAACCGGCAGAAGATCGAGTGGGACGGATACGTCCCCCCGAAGCCGAACTTCACCGGGATAAAGAGCTTCGAGGATTATCCGCTCGGAGAGATACGCGAACACATAGACTGGACGCCGTTCTTCCATGCGTGGGAGCTGAAAGGAAGCTACCCGAAGATCCTCTTCGACCCGGAGAAGGGCGAGGAAGCGAAGAGCCTTTTCGATGACGCGCAAGAGCTTCTGGATAAGATCGTCGAAGAAAAGCGGCTCGAAGCGCGAGCCGGCATCGGCCTCTTCCCGGCGAACGCCCTCCCGAACGACGACGTGGAACTTTATACGGACGATTCGAGAAGCGAAGTCCTCTCCACCTTCCACATGCTCCGCCAGCAAAAGCAGAAGCCGCCGGGCCGTCCGAACCGTTCACTGGTGGACTTCATCGCGCCAAAAGAGACCGGGCTCGAAGACCACATCGGCTTCTTCGCGGTGACGGCGGGCATCGGGGCGGACGAGGCGGCGAAGCGTTTCGAGGAAGACAACGACGACTATAATGCGATCATGGTGAAGGCGCTCGCCGACCGTCTCGCCGAAGCGTTCGCCGAACTCATGCACAAGCGAGTGAGACGGGAGTTCTGGGGATACGCGCCGGACGAAGAACTATCCACCGCCGACCTCATCAAAGAGGAGTACGAAGGAATACGTCCGGCTCCGGGGTATCCGGCGTGTCCCGAGCATACCGAGAAGCGTCTTTTGTGGGATCTCCTCGACGTCGAAAACAATGCGGGAATATCCCTCACCGAGAGTTGCGCGATGCTTCCCGGAGCGGCGGTGAGCGGGATATATTTCTCGCATCCCGACTCGATGTACTTCGGGGTGGCGGAGATCGGGCGCGACCAGGTTTCCGAATACGCCGAGCGAAAGGGCATGACGCTCGAAGAGGCGGAAAAGTGGCTCGCTCCGAACCTCGGCTACGAGCCGGAGGAGAATCGAACCGCTCCGACGGATGTTCCACAGGCGAAGGAGAAATCTCCGGTCTGAAGGCAAGCGACTTCCGTCTCTGGCGGGCCCGCGAGAAGGGTTCCGGCGGGGGAACCGCGTACCACAGCCAAAAACCAATCTTCACCGGTCGGTGTCGGCGGCCGCTCGGGAGAAACGCCCGCGCAAGAAAAGCCGCCACGCCACCCCCGACAATGCGATCACCGCAAAGAACGCCACCCCGACGATGTGCGCGCCGGATATTGGTGTCGTACATGCTATGCTCGCGCCTTCGCCAGCGGATGTGGGAAGAGTAGCGGATCCCTCCGGGGCGCAAGGAGGAGCCGGTGAAGTCGCCGCCGCGATGATTTGTTGAGCGAGAACGAATATCGGAACCCCTCCAAGACCGAGCGTGATCGCCCAGGCGCCCCTGATCCACAGCATAAACATGCCGAAAACGGCCATAACCACACCGGCGAAAAGGAATGGGATACCGATGGTGAATGCCGCGAGGAAACCGAAGCCCATCAAAGCCCCGGTAAAGATCCAGTAAACGGCGCTTGTCCACTCTCGCATCAAATACAAGTGATGACGGCTTCTCCCGGTTCCCAGTGGACTTCCTTAAATCCCCATAACGATCGACACCACCACACCCAGGAAAACCAGTTGTCCGGCCGCCAACATCTTCGCGGTCTTCATACGTTCGAACAACCAATCCGAGACATCGAAGCTCGCCGTATAGTGACCGAGTAATATTCCCCAGACCCCCATGCCTCTGACGAAACCGTAAGTCCCGTAGACGATGGCTCCCAGCTCCGGCCCTGGTCACGGAAGGAGCGATCCGGGACCCCTGCTTCGCCAAGAGCGTCAACGACAGACGGGCCACATTATACGCTGCAGGATCGGGCACAAGCCCTTGGCAGCTCTCAGCCCGTGGCGAAAACTCCCGCCCGAACCGGCGTAACGCTCCTTCG
>JBOHBL010000822.1:0-1742 GCA_050698295.1 Rubrobacteraceae bacterium
ACCCACTACAGGCTCGCGAAAATGGGGTCCGACACCGACAGGAGAAACGCCCGGATAGCCGCCGGAGTGGGCACCATAGCCGGTGAGATCGGACATCCGGCCTCGCACGTCGCGCTCGCCTGGATACGGCAACGAGAGCCCGATGTTATCCCGACAGTAGGCGCGGAGAAAGAGGACCAGATCCGGGGGAATCTTGCTTCTCTAGCCCGAATAATTCACGAAGATAGTTGAAGAGAGGGAGCCTTCCCCGCTATGGTCGGGTTGTTCAAAGACTCGACGACAGCCGAAGGAGGCTCCCATGAGCGATTGTGCCACACAAACGATGCGTTTTGAGACAGACACCGCCCTCGCCCTCGAAGCCGCCTTCGACGGGGGGCGCATCACTTCCGACTCGGGACTCGTGTGGCTCGACCAGATGGACTCCGAGATGGGTCTGTGCGAGGCCGTCTCCGAGCATGTGGCGGAGTGGAGGAAGAGGAGGGGGCGCCATTCGCTTCTCTCGCTCGTCAAGCAGCGCGTCTTCCAGATAGCGTCGGGATACGAGGACCAGAACGACTCCGGCACCTTGCGCGAAGACCCTTTGCTCAAGGCGGTGTGCGCCTCGAAGCCCGAGAGCGGAGCAGATCTCGCCAGCCAGCCGACGATTTGCCGCCTTGAGAACGCGGCGACGAGAAGCTCGTGCCACCGGGTGGCCGAGACGCTCTTCGAGCTTTACCTCACCGAACGCGAGAAAGACGGCATTCCCGAAAGGGTGCTTTTGGACTTCGACTCGACCGACGACCCCACCCACGGAGATCAGGAGGGGAGCTACTATCATGGCTATTACCGCCAGCATATGTACCATCCGCTTCTCGTCTTCGATGGGGAGACGGGACACCTCATAACGGCGCTCCTTCGGGCGGGAAACACCCATGCCTCCAATTCCTCGATCTCCCTTTTGAAGCGCATAGTCTCGCGCCTTAGAGAAAAATGGCCCCAGGTCGAGATAGAGATGAGGGCCGACGCGGGCTTCGCCGTGCCAGGCGTCTATGAGTACTGCGAGCGCGAGTCCATCATCTACACCATCGGCCTCATAACCAACGCCCGGCTCGAAGAGATGGCCGAAAGTCTTCTTGAGGAGGCGACTTCTCTTTACGAGGCGAAAGGGACGAAGGCGAGGCTCTTCTCGGAGGATCTTTACCGGGCCGGAAGCTGGGAGCATGGGCGCAGGGTGGTCTACAAAGCGGAGGCGATGGAGCGGGGAACGAACCGGCGCTTCGTGGTTACAACTAGGACGGACGAACCGAAGGCTCTCTACGAGTTCTATGCGCGCCGCGGGGAGGGCGAGAACTGGATAAAGGACTTCAAACTGCACATAAAGTGCGACCGTCTGAGTTGCCATCGGTTCATAGCCAACCAGTTCAGGCTGCTCTTGCACGCGGTGGCGTACTGGCTGATGGACTCTTTGAGGAGGAAGCTCACCGAAAGCGGAGTCCGTCGGATGCAGCTCGACACCCTCCGACTGCGTATTGTGAAGGTCGGAGGGAGGGTGAGAGAGCTGAAAACGAAGATCCGCCTGCATCTGGCCTCGGGGCATCCCGGACAGGGCTTATGGCATGCTCTCTATTTGGCCTTCGGAGGCGTTCATGAATAATGCGGGCTAGATGTCCGGCTCTCCGAAGAGCACTGCGAGAGGCTCGTCGAGGTGAGCGAGATCGATCCCGGATATCCCCACGATATTCTAGCGAGAGAAGACACGAAAG
>JBOHBL010000823.1:0-5721 GCA_050698295.1 Rubrobacteraceae bacterium
CATATAGGCTCGTCGAACTGCGAGATCTGATATCCCTTCGGAAGGTCGGGATAGAAGTAGTTTTTCCTCGCGAAGACCGCTCTGTTTGCGACCTCGCAGTTGAGGGCGAGCCCGGCCATCGCGCCGAGTTCGATAGCTCTTTCGTTGAGGACGGGCAAAGCTCCGGGGTGTCCGAGGCAGACGGGGCAGGTGCGAGTGTTCGGCGGGTCCCCATACGTCACCCGGCAGCTACAGAACATCTTCGTTCGCGTCGCCAGGTGGACGTGGAACTCCAGCCCTATGACCGCCTGGTAAGTGCGCTTCTCTTTCGTCTCCGTCAAGTCTTCAACACCTCACGCTCTCCAACCGGAATACCGACCGCTATTTTACAGGACGGAGGAGTGGAGGAATCGAGGAGTGGAGGAGTCGTATCCGTCTTTCCCGACTCCTCCATCTCCTCCGGGAGCGAAGCGACCGCCTCACGGCTTGAGTTGGAAGCGAAAGTCTGACGCCTTCTCGGCGGCGTGGGCGGCGCGGAGCAGGGTCGGTTCCGTGAAATGGTCGCTCATGAGCTGGACGCCGACGGGCAGACCGCGAGACAAGCCGCCGGGGATGCTGATCGCCGGTATGCCGGCCAGACTCGCCGGGACCGCGCAGATGTCGTTGGCGTACATCGCCAGCGGGTCGTCCGCTTTCTCCCCGATCCCGAACGCCGCCGTCGGACACGTCGGAGAGAGAAGCACGTCGTAGTCGGCGAAGGCGGCGCGGAAGTCCTCGATGATTTTCGTCCGCACTTTCTGCGCCTGCGCGTAGTATGCGTCGTAATACCCCGAAGACAGCGCGTACGTCCCGAGCATGATGCGCCTCTTCGCCTCGTCCCCAAAGCCTTCTTCCCTTGTCTTGCGGTACATCTCATGCACTCCGTCGGCGGCGGCCCTGCTCCCGTACCTCACCCCGTCGAAGCGAGCTAAATTCGACGACAACTCCGCCGGGGCGATGATGTAGTAGGCGGGAAGACCGTACGTGGCGTGAGGAAGACTGACCTCTCCGACCTCCGCTCCGGCTTCTTCGAGGTCGTGCGCCATCTTCTCCGATATTTCCTTCACTTCCGGCTCGACGCCCTCGGCGTTCATAAGCTCGCTCACGACGCCGACGCGCAGGCCCGAGACGCCGCTCTCCAGGTTCTCCAGATAATCCGGGACTTCGACCTTCGCGCTCGTGGAGTCGAGGGGATCGTGGCCGGAGATGGCTTGAAGGAGGAGGGCGGCATCGCGCGCGTCGCGGGTCATCGGTCCGATCTGGTCGAGAGAGGACGCGAAAGCCACGAGCCCGTAGCGCGAGACTCGTCCATACGTCGGCTTGAGCCCGACCATCCCGCAGAAAGCGGCGGGCTGGCGGACGGAGCCGCCCGTGTCCGTCCCCAGAGCCCACCACCCTTCGCCCGCGGCGACGGCGGCGGCGGAACCGCCGGAGGAACCTCCCGGCACACGCCCCAGGTCCCAGGGGTTCCTCGTCGGGCCGTAGGCGGAGTTCTCGGTGGAGGAGCCCATCGCGAACTCGTCCATGTTCGCCTTTCCGACCATGACGATGTCGCCGCCGAACTTTTCGAGGGCCGTCGCGTCGTAGAGGGGGGTGAAGTTCTCAAGGATCCTTGAGCCGCACGTGGTGCGAACACCCCGCGTCGAAAGCACGTCCTTGACGACGAGCGGGACGTTCTACCAGAGCTTCACGCCGCCGTTCCTCAAACGCGCATCGACCCTCTCCGCTCGCTCCAGCGCGATCTCCGGGGTCGTGGTGACGAAAGCGTTCACGTCGTTTTCGACGTCTTCCGTTCTTTCGTTGGCGACCTCGGCGGCTTCGCGAGCGGAGAGTTCGCGGGCTTCGATCTTCTTCGCGAGTTCGAAAGCCGTCAATTCCAGCATCAGTCGATCCTCGGGACGGAGAAGAGGTCGTCCACCGGTTCGGGCGCAAGAGACAGCGCCTCCTCCCTCGGTAGTTCCGATCCGGGCTCGTCGGGCCTGAAGACGTTCGTCAGGCTCAACGGGTTCGCCGTGGGCGGGACGTTCTCGAGGTCGAGTTCCTGGATTTTTTCGATGCTGTCGAGGATCGCGCCCAGTTGGCCGCCCATCCGCTCGACTTCCTCGTCCGTGAGACCGAGCCGCGCTAAATTGGCGACGTGGCGCACCTGTTCCTCGGATATCATCTTCCACCTCCGAATGCGTCTGTGAAACTCCGAAAACCGGGGAATATCTTAGCGCAGATTCGCGGGGAGTCCGGGGACTGAGGTATGCTAGTATCCGAAACGGCGAGCCACGAACCCTCGCGAGGAGAGATGCAAAAGACGAAAGTCGAAGCCGGGAAAGTCGAGAAGAAGCTCTTCACAGTCGAGGAGTACCATCGCATGGTCGAGGCCGGAGTACTCGACGAGGGAAACAAGGTGGAGTTGATCGAGGGAGAAATATATCCGATGGCCGCGATGGGAAGCCGGCACGCCGCTTGCGTGAGGCGAATCAACGCTCTGCTAGGTGACCGTATGGAACCGGGGATGGTTGTAAGCCCGCAGTGTCCCGTCCAACTCGACGACAACTCGGAGCCGGAGCCGGACATCGCGCTCTTGAAACCGCGGAACGATTTTTACGCAGACGCGCATCCCCGCCCAAAGGACGTCTTGATCTCCATCGAGGTATCGGACACCTCGCTGGAACGAGACGCGCAGATCAAGCTCCCTGCTTATGCCAGATCCGGCATCCCGGAGGTCTGGATCGTGAACCTCATCAACGACTTCATCGAGGTCCATTCACGTCCGGCGACCGGAGAGTACCGAAGCACGTTGCGCGTCAGAAGCGGAGAGACTTTCCGCTCCGAGAGCTTGCCCGGCACGGACATCGCCGCCAAAGACATCCTCGGCTGAACCTCCAGCACACTACAAACCCGGAGAACCACCATGATCACAGGCAAAGACCTCGTCGAACGCGGCTGGCCGCAAGGCAAAGTCGTCGGCCTCGCCCTAAAAGCCGCCTCAGACCTTCGCGAAACGGGGATGGCAGAGACGGAGATCCTCGCCGCGCTGGAGAAGGTCCGCGAAGATCCCCCAACCACGACCCATCCCTCCCTCGGACCACTCGCCGAAGAATGGAAGAAAATCAACGCTCCGGAGGAGAGCGAGCTGCGAGAACCTCTCCCGTACTCGGTGTGGGGACCGGAGATGATCGAAGCCGGAACCCTCGATCAGATGGAGAACGCGATGCGGCTGCCCATCTCAACCGTCGGCGCCCTCATGCCCGACGCCCACCTCGGATACGGGCTGCCCGTCGGGGGCGTCCTCGCCACCAAAGACGCCGTCATCCCGTGGGCCGTCGGAGTAGACATTTCATGCATGATGCGACTTTCAGTCTTCGACGTGAACCATGCCGTATTCGACGAGCGTGGCGAGGATCTGCGCGAAGTCCTTCTGCGAAACACGAACTTCGGGGCGGGGTCGAAGTTCAAGGAGGGTCGCCGTCCCGAGCACGAAGTCCTCGACGACGAAGCCTGGAACGCGACGCCTTTCTTGAGGAGTCTGAAAGACACGGGCCGGGCGCAGCTTGGCACGTCCGGATCGGGCAACCACTTCGTGGAATGGGGCGTCTTCGAGGCGACGGGCGAGGCTCCCGAAGGTCTGGAAAAGGGAAAGCGGCACCTTGCGCTGCTCTCGCATTCGGGATCGAGGGGGGTCGGGTTCAAGGTGGCGAACCGGTACTCCAGGATCGCCAAACAGAAGCATCCGAAGCTCGATCGGAGCGTCGCGGACCTCGCGTGGCTGCTGCTCGACTCGGAGGAAGGAGACGAATACTGGCTCTCGATGCAGCTCGCGGGCCGCTTCGCCTCGGCCAATCACGCCGTGATCCACAGGAAAATAGCGAACGCCCTCGCCGAAGAGCCTTTATTCGGCGTCGAGAATTACCACAACTTCGCGTGGAAACAGGAAAACGAAGAGGTCATCGTGCATCGAAAAGGCGCGACGCCCGCCGGACGAGGCGTGCTCGGCATAATCCCCGGTTCGATGGGCGACCCCGGCTTCGTCGTGCGCGGCAAAGGCGACGCTAAATCCCTCGAGTCCGCTTCTCACGGAGCCGGACGCCGCATGAGCCGCACTCAGGCGTTCAAAACCCTCGATAAATCGGCTTGGGAAAAGGGCCTCCGGGAGAAGAACGTCACCCTCATCGGCGGGTCGCTGGACGAGGCGCCGGAGGCTTACAAAAAGATCGAAGAGGTCATGTCGCTCCAGACCGATCTCGTCGAGGTCGTCGGACGCTTCGACCCGCGCATAGTCCGCATGGACTCGTCCCAGCCGAGACGCAAAAAGAAATAAGTCGATCTCACGTCCGGTCTCCGATACCATTCGCCCGCGCCGCTTCGAGCGTGTTGTGGAGCAGCATCGCCCGAGTCATCGGGCCGACGCCGCCAGGGACCGGGCTTATGAACGACGCCTTCGGCTCGGCCTCCTCGAAAAGCACGTCGCCGGTGAGGCCGTCGTTCTCGCGGTGGATGCCCACATCCACGACGACGGCTCCGTCCCTGACGTACTCCGCTCCGACCATCTCTTTTCGCCCGGCGGCGACGATGAGGATGTCAGCGCGGCGCGCCACGGATGCGAGATCTCTCGTCCTCGAATGGCACATCGTCACGGTCGCGTTCTCCCGAAGCAGCAATTGTCCGAGCGGCTTCCCGACGAGGTTCGAGCGTCCGACGACGACCGCTTCGCGACCTTCGAGGACGACGCCGTTTCTTTTCAAGAGCTGTATCACGCCGTGCGGAGTACACGGCAGCAGGCTTTCAAGTCCGACGGCGAGACGGCCCGCGCTCGGCGGCGAGAGGCCATCCACGTCTTTGGTCGGATCTATCGCTGAGATGAGCGGGACGTGGTCGAGGCCGCCATAGAGCGGAAGCTGCATGAAAAACCCGGATACCGAGTCATCATCATTGAGGCGTTCGACAAGAACGGCGAGTTCCTTTTGCGAGACGCTCCCGTCGAAGCGGTGGACATGCGATTCGATGCCGACCTCGGCGCAGTCGCGCTGCTTCATCTCCACGTAGGTGGCCGAGGCCGCATCGTCGCCAGCCAGGATCACATCGAGACGCGGGGATACGCCTTTCTCCTTGAGCTTTTCGACCTCGGAGGCTATCTCGGCGCGTATCTCCGCCGCCGTCGCTCTTCCGTCGAGTATCTTCGTCATGGAGCCTTTCTAGTTACAACGCCGCCAGCAATTTGGGAGCCACCTGTTTCTTGCGGCTCATCACGCCGGGGAGGTCTATGACGCCGATTTTCGCCTTCGCGTCGAAGGCGTGTTCGATGGGGGCGCACTCGCCGACGCACAACAGTTCGGTCCCCTGGTCGATGATGTCCGTCACCATCAAAGCGGAGAGGAGGTAGCCGTTGCTCTGGCGTCCCTTATCCAGCGATTCGATGAGTTCGTCCTTGCGGTCCAGAAGGGCTTTGCCCACCGTCTCGACCTGGGCGATGCACAGCTTCTCGCCTCCGTTCGTGGCGTATTCCTTTGAGTCCCTGGAGACGATCTCATCGGCCGAAAGCCCCGTCACGTCCGACGACGCCTCGAACATCTCCATCCCGAACTCTTCCGCGTCGAGGTCGAGGTACTCTTCGAGGTACTTCACGACCTCGTGGTCGCGTCCGGTCGTCGTCGGAGAGTTGAGGATGACGGTGTCCGAGAGGACCGCGGCGAGGAGCATCGTCGCGGTGGA
>JBOHBL010000824.1:0-1234 GCA_050698295.1 Rubrobacteraceae bacterium
CGTCATCACCAAGGACGGTGTGCTCATCGCGCGCCATGAAAACGAGATCGGGGGAACAACCGATATCGCCTCCCGTCCCGAATTCGCCGGCCGCAGGACCGAGAAGTCCATCGACGGCGAGACGGTAACCGGCTGGTTCGCGGAGGACTTCACACTCGCCGAGGTCAAAACGCTCCGCGCGAGAGAACGGCTCCCGGAGCTCCGGCCCAACAACACGCGCTTCGACGGGATGTTCGAGATCCCCACCTTCGAGGAGATTCTAAACCTCGTCCGGGCGATGAACGAGCGGCGGGCCCGTGACGCACATGCGCTCGGCCGGCCATCCCCGAGACCGATCGGCGTCTACCCCGAGACCAAGCACCCGAGCTATTTCCGCGGGATCGTCCTGCCCCTCGAGGCAGGGCTCATCGAGATGCTGGAGCGCCACGGCTACCGCGGGAAAGATTCCGCGGTATTGATCCAGTCCTTCGAGGTCGGGAACCTGAAGGCGCTGCGTCGCATCACTGCGCTCCCGCTCGTGCAGCTCATCGGGTCGAGCGGTAGACCCTATGACTTTGTACTGACGGGCGACCCGCGCGGCTACATGGACCTGGTGACGCGGAAGGGCCTCGCCGAGATCGCGGCCTATGCGCAAGCCATTGGCCCGAGCAAGGACCTGCTCATCCCCCGTAATTGGGACGAGTCTCTCGGAAGACCGACCATCCTCGTCGCGGACGCGCATGCCGCGGGGCTGTTGGTGCACGCCTGGACATTTCGGGGTGAGAATGCCTTCCTCCCGGCCGCGTCGCGCAGCGGGGCCGGGCCGGCTGCGCTCGGAGACCTCGGCAGGGAGCTTAGGACCTTCCTGGGGCTCGGCATCGACGGGTTTTTCACCGATCACCCCGGCATCGGCGTGAGTGTGCGTGACGCCCTGCGCCTCGGCATGTAATCGGCCGACGCCCGACGAACTGGGTTCGCTCCGCCGGAAGAAAAGTGTCGGAGGTGGAGTTCCAAGGCATGCATCGATTGCATAAGATCGCGAGGGACGTTTTCCACCGAGCTGTTGAGCGCTACCAGCGCGGCGCACTGGTGTCGGTTGCTGCAGCGAAGAATATTGATAAGACCGAGATCCTCGCCAGGTTCTAAGGTAAGCTTGGATTCAAGAACCACCCCATCCAACCGACTCGGCCTGAAACCCCAAACCGATCCATCCCCCGTGAAAATCCCCTCCCTATCCCCCGCACAGGTTTTTCCC
>JBOHBL010000825.1:0-5974 GCA_050698295.1 Rubrobacteraceae bacterium
CGGCCCGGTTCCTCGCCGAAAGACTCGGCATAAGCGAAGAAGACTTCGCGACGCTCACCACCCGAAACGCCCGCAATTTCTACCGGCTTCCGCTCGAAATCTGACGTTCGATTGAATCACCCGAAAAAGCGCCTCGGACAGCACTTCCTGAAAGACCCGAACACAGCGCGGATAGTCGCCGGGGGCGTAACGAAAAGCGACGTCGTCCTCGAAGTCGGGCCGGGGCGAGGTTTCCTGACGACGCTCCTCGCCGAGCGGGCCGGTTTCGTTCACGCCGTCGAACTCGACGAGGACGTGTTGAGAGACCTCGAAGAAGCCACGGAGGGTTTCGGGAACGTCGCGGTCCACTTCGGCGACGCCGTGCGCTTCGATTACGATCCGCTCTTGCCGGCTCCGAACCGGCTGGTGGCGAACCTGCCGTACAACATCGCCTCCCCACTCGTTTTGCGTCTCCTCGAAGAGGCTCCATATCTGGAAAACTTCCGGTTCATGGTCCAGTTGGAAGTCGCCAGACGAATGGCGGCGAGTCGCGGGACGAAGGACTACGGAGGATACGCCGTCCTCATACAACTTCTCTCCGAGCCGAAAATCCTCCACAAAGTCCCTCCGACCGTCTTCGAGCCGCCGCCGCGCGTATACTCCGCCGTCGTGGAACTGAATAGGAGGGATGTGGAGCTCGAACCGGACGAGTACGGGGGCGTGAAAGCGCTCGTGCTTTCCGCCTTTTCGAGTCGCCGGAAGAGGCTCGTGAACAACCTGTCGAGGGACAAAAAAAGCGCGGCTTTGAAAGCCCTCGCTTCGCTCGGCTTCGACGAGAACGTCCGGGCGGAGGAGCTTTCGCCGGAGGATTTCGTGAAACTCCATCGGGGGATCTCTTGAGGCGCGTCACGCTTCGGGCTTATGCGAAGGTCAACTACGCGCTCGACGTGCTTGGGGTACGGGACGATGGATGCCATGAGATACGAACCGTTTTCCAAAGCATCTCGCTGTGCGATGAGGTCTCGGTCGAGAAAGCCGGCTCCGGCTTCGACATCGCCGTCGAGCCCCGGGAGATCTGTCCGGTCGAGGAGAATACCGTGTACGGAGCGTGGCGGCTGCTCTGCGAGAGAGCGGGACACGAGCTTCCGGTCGAGGTCCGCCTTCGGAAGAGAATTCCTTCCGGGGCGGGTCTCGGCGGAGGTTCGGCGGACGCCGCCGCCGCGCTCGTCGGGATGAACGAGATGCTCGGACTCGGTATCGAGGATGGGGAGCTTCGCGCCCTCGCTGCGAAAGTGGGGGCCGACGTGCCGTTTTGTTTGATGGGCGGGACCGCGCTTGGAGAGGGCGTCGGGGCCGACCTGACCGCTCTCCCCGCGCCACCGCCGCACCACATCGCCCTCGCGAAACCCGCCGCGAGCGCGGACACGGCGAAGGTGTATCGCGCGTACGATGAACACCCGCGAAAAAGCCTCGCGAAGACCGACGCCGTAGTCTCCGCCCTGCGCTCCGGTGACTTGCGTTCACTTGGAACTTCTCTCGGCAACGACTTGACCGATGTGACGAGCTTATTCGCGCCGGAGGTGAAAGCGTACGCTCGCTCGTTTCTCGAAAGCGGCGCTCTCGGGGCTTCGATGAGCGGGACCGGAACCGCAGCGTACGGGATCTTCGACGACGGAGAAAGAGCGAAATATGCTCTGTCGAAACTCGAAGCCCCCTTCTCCGGCGTCTTCGAGCCGGTGGAGCGCGGGATCGAAACAATAGACTCCGCGTGAGACCCCCGATCTGGAGGGAACCTCCGGATTTCGTGAACGGCTCCGGGGTCGAATAGACTCGCGTCCGGCCCGCCGCTTGCTTCCGAAACCTGATACTCGACACCCTAATCGGTGTAATCGCGGCGCACGGCTGCCGGAGCGTCACCGGGGCGTAGCCAGGCGGCAAGGCACCGGGTTTTGATGCCAGGCTTTTATCGTCCGGCCGGCGGTAGAATTGACTCGTGTATATTTTGCGGCCCGTCGGGAGGACGGAATGTGGCGAGACTTGAGAAGCTCTCCGGGGGAGAGACGGTCGAGCAGGTCGTCGACGAACATCCCAGGTTGACCGAAGAGGCGGTCAGGGCGGCGCTTGCGTTCGCTGGGGAGGCTCTCAAGGCGGATGTCGTCTATCCGCTCGAAGATAGACTTGCGTGAACCTCTTGGCGGACGAGGGCGTGGATCGCCACGTTGCGGAAATGGATCCCGGTGTTCCCGACGAAGAGGTGCTTGCCCTCGCAAACCGCGAAGAGAGGATACTTCTAAGTATCTCCAACTTGAATATGAGAGAAGATATCCTGGGGGCGCGGGCATCCTGCCCGCGTGAGAGCAGGGTGTGTAACGCGGGCTTCAAGCCCACGTCCCCAGGGGTGATCCATACGCATCAAACTCAGTTTGGAGGTACTTAACCGCCGATAAAGACTTCGGAGAACTGGTCTTTCGTCAGGGCGCGGTTGGCGGGACTCGCTCCCGAAAGCAAGGCAAGCGTCGTGGCTTTGGAGCTTGCGACCGGCGCGTTCGCGGTCATCTCTCCGGGCGTTGTTCGCGTACGAGCAAGGTGACGTCTCAAAACCTGATACCCACTCCCTCAACCGGTATAATCGCGACGCGCTGACGCATCGTTGGGGCGTAGCCAAGCGGCAAGGCACCGGGTTTTGGTCCCGGGATCGCAGGTTCGAATCCTGCCGCCCCAGCGAGTCGAGAGATCAAGGAGACCGCTAGAGAGATGTCCCCAAACGGATCGAACTCTCCTCTGGTCGCCGTCGTGCTGGCGGCGGGCAAGGGGACCCGAATGAAATCGAACCGGGCCAAGATGCTTCATACTCTCTGCGGCGTGCCGATGGTCAACTACGCCATCTCCGCCATAGACTCCCTCGTTCCGAACAGGATGATGGTCGTCGTCGGACATCAGGCCGACGAGGTCCGGGCGGCGCTGCCCAATGAGGCGGAGCCGGTCTTCCAGAGAGAACAACTCGGCACCGGCGACGCCGTCCGGGTGGCTCTCGAAGAGGTCGATGAGGAAGAGGGACTCCTCCTCGTCGTCAACGGCGATGGGCCGCTCATCTCCGACCGGACGCTGGGGGAACTCGTCGAACGCCACCGCTCGGCGGACGTCGGGGCGACGGTGCTCGTCGCGGAATTGCCCGACCCGAGCGGGCTGGGGCGGGTCGAGGAGGACGCCGGCGTCGTCAGGATCGTCGAAGAACGAGACGCCACCGAGGTCGAGCGTGAAAACAAACTCGTAAACCTCGGTCTGTACGCTTTCGAGCTGTCCGAGATCCGGTGGGCGTTGAGTGAACTATCGTCGGAGAATGACCAGGGCGAGTTGTATCTGACGGATGCGCTGGGGATCATCGGCAAAAAGAGCCGGGCCGTCACCTATCATCTGAAGGACATCGAGGAGGCGAACCTCGTCAACGACCGGGCGCAACTGGCGAGGGCGGAGGAGATACTCCGCAGGCGCATCCTCGACGCGCACATGAAGGATGGCGTGACGGTGAGAGACCCCGTTTCGACGCACATCGAGGCGAGCGTGGAGATTGGGCGCGACACCGTTGTTTTGCCCGGTACGTTTCTTCGCGGGAACACGAAGGTCGGTTCGGACTGCGTCATAGGTCCTTCCGCCGATCTGATGGACACGACGGTCGGCGACGGAGCGATGGTCGAGCATTCCGTCGGTCGCGGGGTGGAGATCGGCGCGGGGGCTTCCGTCGGTCCTTTCGCGTACCTGCGCCCCGGAACCGTCCTCGAAGAGGGTTCCAAAGTCGGGGCTTATTGCGAGGTGAAGAACACGACGGTTGGCAGAGGGAGCAAAGTGCCGCATCTCTCGTACGTGGGAGATGCGGGGATCGGGGAAGGAGTCAACATCGGGGCCGGGACGATCACGGCCAACTACGACGGCAAAAACAAGAGCCGAACCGAGATCGGCGACGGAGTCTTCACCGGGGTGAACACGAACCTCATCGCCCCGATCAAGATAGGGGATGGGGCGTATCTCGGAGCGGGGAGCGTCGTCAACAAGGACATCCCGCCCGGAAAGCTCGCGGTCGGGATGCCGGCGCGTGTGATCCGGGACGCTCCGGGGAAGGTATCTGATACGAAGACCGAGACGGAGGGATGAGCGCCGATGCATAACGGTCGCATAGCGCAGAACGCCGAGAAACGGCTGATGCTGTTCTCTGGCAGCGGCTACCGGCAACTCGCGGAGCGAATCGCCGACCGGCTCGACCTCGACCTCGGCGAAGTCGAGTTGACCCAGTTCGCAAACGGCGAGATGTACGCCCGATACCTCGAAAGCGTCCGCGGCTCCGACGTGTTCATAGTCCAGTCTTTGGGCCAGCCGGTAAACCGGAACCTGATGGAACTGCTCATCATGATCGACGCCGCGAAACGCGCCTCCGCCGCATCCATAGTCGCCGTCATTCCGTGGTATGCGTATTCGAGGCAGGACAGGAAGACCAAGCCGAGGGAACCCATAACGGCGAGGCTCGTGGCGAACATGATCCAGGGCGCCGGGGCCGACCGGATCATGACGATGGACCTCCACGTCGGCCAGATCGAGGGCTTCTTCAACTTCCCGGTGGACCACCTGACCGCGATGCACACGTTCGTGGACTACTTCGTGGATCAGGGCTTCCGCGACGCCTGCGACGCCGTGGTGGTCGCCCCCGATACCGGCGAAGTCAAAGTCGCGAAGCGCCTCGCCGATCACCTGGGACTTCCGTGGGCGATAGTGAACAAGATGCGCCGCGGTCCCGGAGAGTCGGAGGTGACGCACGTCATCGGCGAGGTTGGAGGGAAACGCGCGATCCTCATAGACGACATCATCGACGGCGGCGGCACGACTTGCGGGGCGGCGGAGCGCCTCATGGAAGAGGGCGTGACGGAGGTCTACGCGGCGGCGACCCACGCCGTTTTTTCGGGCCGGGCGTACCGGAGGATCGAGGAATCCCCCATAAGAGAGGTCGTGGTGGCGGACACGCTTCCCTTGAAGGACGAGGAGCCGCGTTCTAAGATACGCACGCTCGGCATCGCCCCGATCCTCGCAAGCACGATCAAGAACGTCTTCACCGACGACTCGGTCAGCGAGGTGTTCATGGGCGAGAACCAGCTTTTCTAGGATATTCGTTAGGAGCATGAAGTGGCAGATAACGTAGCTTTGCAGGCAAACGAACGTCAGGGCAGGGGCAAGAACGACGCCCGGAGATTGCGGGTGGAGGGCTTCACCCCGGCGGTCCTCTACGGCGACAACGGCAGCACGTCGCTGGCCGTGCCGATCAAGGTCGTGGACTACACCCTCACCCACTACGGCGACAACGCCCTCTACGACCTCGACTTCGGCGAGGGCGTGCAGACCGCCCGCGTGGTGGACGCGCAGCGCAACCCGGTCACCGGGAAACTCGTCCACGTGGACTTCGCGCCCGTGGACATGACCGAGCGCATCGAGGTGACGGTCCCCCTCACGGTCATAGGCGAGGCTCGCGGCGTCGAGGAGGACGAGGGAGTCCTGACTCAGGTCGCGTACGAGATACAGGTCGAGTCTTTGCCGGGGAACATCCCGCAGGAGATAGAGGTTGACGTCTCCGCGCTCGGGATGAACGAGAACCTCACGCTCGGCGACATCGCGATGCCCGAGGGCGTCGTCCTCATCTCCGACCCGGAGGACACCGCCGCCACCGTCACCCCGCCGGACGTCATCACCGAGGAGGACCTCGAAGCCGCCGGCGTCGTCGAGGAAGAGTCCGACGAGGAGCTCGCCGAGGCCGAGGAAGCCGCCGAAGGCGAAGAGCCGGAAGAGGGCGGCGAGGAAGCCGCCGACGAGGACGAAGGGAAGAACCGGTAATCTCGGACCTGTTCCGTTCGATCTTCGGACGCGAGAGCGGGGGGCCTCCGGCGAGGTCCCCCGTTGTCGTGGGGCTCGGCAATCCCGGACGCCGCTACGAACGCACCCGCCACAACGCGGGTTT
>JBOHBL010000826.1:0-2427 GCA_050698295.1 Rubrobacteraceae bacterium
ATTATACAGACGGACTTGGTATTAGATCGGGGCGACGCCTCTAACGTCGTTCTCGCGGAACGATACGACTCCTTCGACATCCTCACTACCGACCAGCGAGATTTCCGGGTGGTTGCCGGAGCCGGAGGTCGGCACTTCCGCATTCTGCCTTACGATTCGTAGGCTCAGTCGCCGCCCAGGATGCCCAGGGAGGCGGCTTTGACGGCGGCGTGGGTTCGGTCTTTGGCTTCGAGCTTTCGGATGACGTTGCCGACGTGGACTTTGGCGGAGGAGAGGCTGAAGTTCATTTCGCGGGCGATCTGGGGGTTGGTGAGGCCGTGGGAGAGGAGCTTGAGCACTTCTATCTCGCGGGCTCTGAGGGATTGGACGACGAGCTGGGCCCGTTTGCTTTCCGTCACGTCCTCTATGGCGCAGATGAAGTAGCGGGGATCCCCGTCGCCGTCGCGCGCGAGGGACGCGGAGACGCTCACCCAGACGTGGGCGAAGTCTCCTTTGACGAAGCGCTTTTCGTGGGAGATGGAGGAGATATCTCCGGCGAGCATGAGCTCCATGGTCTTCAGGTCGGATTCCAGGTCGTCGGAGTGGGTCATGTCCTGAAACTTGTTTCCGAGGAGTCCCTTGCGGGGGTGGCCGAGGATCTCGCAGAGCTTTTTGTTCACCCGGATCCAACGCCCATCGGTCCCGACGTGCGCGATGCCGACCGGGGCTTCGTCGAAGGTGGTTCGAAAAAGCTTCTCGCTCTCGCGCAGCCTCCTCTCGCTTTCTTCGAGCCTCGCCACGACGCCCTTGAGCTTGTCTTCGAAGCCGAGGGGCTCATCCTCCGGCGGACCCGTCTCCCAGCCCACCAGCACGACGCCGTTTATCTCGGGGTCGTCGAGCAGGTTCTCCACGGAGCCTTCGAGTTCGACCCAGCCTCCGCCGCCGCGCCGGAGCCTGAAGCGTCCGGTACGCCTCGTCGGGCCGTTCTCTCCCAGGACGTCGGCGAGACGGAACCTGTCCTCCGGGTGGAGGCATTCGGAGAGCCTGCCCCCGATCATCTCTTCCGGCTCGTGTCCGAGAAGCTCCCCGACGAACGGGCTGGCGTACCGGATGCCGCCGTCTTTGGCCGCCAGGATCACAGCCCCCGACCTGTTCTCGACGAAGGCTTTGAAGAAGCTCTTCGAGGAGGGTTCTTCGCCGACCTTGCGGAAGACGATGCCGACTTTGTCCTCCCCGAGGGCGACGGCGCGGACATCGGCGGCGAAGGTCGTCCCGTCGCCGCGGGAGAGCCTCATCTCACCGCGGAAGCCGCGTTCGCGCCGCCACTCTTCGACGACCTCCCTGAGGCGCGAGGCCCAGAAGATCTCATTCCTCCCGGCGGAGACCATCTCTTGGCGCGATCTGCCGAGCAGGCGCCGGGCAGCCGCGTTCGCGTCGAGTATCTCGCCGTCTTTGGTCGCGACGAGCAGACAGCTCTCTTCGTCCTCGCGTTTCGCATCCTCGTTTGCGATACCCTCTGGTCGTGAGAACAGAGTTCGCACCACCTTTTGATTGTGTCGATTGATCCTTGAGTATCTATTCTAGCAAAGATCAAACCCATCGCGCGGAGTTCCTTGCCGCTCCGCAAAGTTGATATGATGATGCTTCGAATGCTTAAGTCTGGATCCAACACGACAAGGGATGGGTGGAACATGAGATGGATGTGCGTGGTTTTGACTTTTTCCGCGCTCGTTTTCCTGGCGTGCGGTTCGGAGGAGCCCGCCGGAGAGAACGGAGGCGGCGGCTCGAACGGGGGGCAGAACGGTGAGCAAGCGGAGGCCGGGGCCGGTGAGGAACAGTACGCTCAGGGTCAGTACAACCTGACCGAGGACGGCGCCGCCGACGACCAGTACGAGGACGCGAGCCCCGAAGACCTCCCCCTCCCCCTGCCGCCCGACGCCGAGATCATCGCCGCCGGAGCGCGGCCTGACGAAACCTACCTCGCCGCCATGAACGTGCCCTCCGACCGGGAAGCATACGATTTCTACCTCGAAGCCGTGCCCGAGGCCGGATACGAAATCCTCAACCAGCGCAACTCCGAAGAAGGAGAAAACACCAACGGCGAAGGCCAGAACGGCGGGGAGCAGAACGGTGAGGAAGCCTTCTCCGGGCGGATTGCGGTCGAGGGCGACGGCTACCGGGGTTCCGTCCGTTTCGGAGGAGGGGTCGCCATCATCAGGCTCTCGCGCACCCTCTTCGAGCAAGCGGAGAGGTACCAGCAACGTCAGCAGGAGTTCCAGCAGCGGATGGAGGAAAGGCGGGAAGAACAGCAGGAGGGCGCACCCGAGGAAACGCAGCCTCCCGCCGAGGAGTAGGAAGCGCGGGAACCGGAGAGCCAGGCATCTACAGGCTGGATCGACGGCTTTCCTCTCTGGGGGCGCGGGCATCCTGCCCGCATGAGGGAGAACG
>JBOHBL010000827.1:0-1807 GCA_050698295.1 Rubrobacteraceae bacterium
AAACAGGAGCCCGCGAAATCACAAAGTGGGGAATGCGTTATCATCAAAGGTGAGAAGAGACGCAGATGTCGAAAGCAGCTGCCCGGAAGGGCAAGACCAGCAAGAAGAGCCCGGCCAAGACTGGTCGGATCTCACTCTCGATCCGACGGCCGCGATCGAGGGGCGAAGACCGCCTCGACGGCGAAGCCGCTTTGAAAGCTCTAAGGGAATCTGCCGAGCGGATCCCTTACGAAAAGGCTCGACGCGATCTAGGCCTCTGATTGGCCTATCGGCTCGTTATCACCGGTGCCGCCCGGAAGGACCGAGGTACCCTCATTGGGTGTGTAAATAGAGAAAGGGCGATGTAGCCTTCCGGGTGAAAATTTCAAGCGGGGCCGAGGAGGCCCACGGAAGGAGGACATCGCCATGAGGGAGGACATCACCGAGCGGGTATCGGAGTCAAGGCCGAGTTGGGAGAGTCTGGAGGGGATGGCGCGGCTGAAGATTCAGGGCTGGTTGCAGGACCTGCTGGAGGAGGAGGTTACGGAATTTCTGGGGCGTAGCAAGTCGGAGCGTCGAGGGACGGTGGACGCGTCTGCTGGTTATCGCAACGGGTTGGGCAAGAGTCGGAAGCTGACGTTCTCCGGCGGGACGATCGAGGTGAGGCGTCCGCGGATGCGTGGGCTTGAGGAGCGCTTCGAGAGTCAGATTCTGCCGTTGTTTGTTCGGCGGACGCGGCAGGTGGATGAGGTTTTGCCGGAGCTTTACCTTCACGGCTTGGCGCACGGGGATTTTGATCTTGCGCTTCGAGGGCTTCTTGGAGAGAAGGCGCCGATCTCGGGCTCGACGGTGGCGCGGCTGAAGGAGAAGTGGCATGCGGAGCGGGAGCTCTGGGGGAACCGGCGGCTGGATGATTTGGAAGTTGTCTATCTCTGGGTGGATGGGGTTTACGTGAAGGCCGGGCTGGAGAAGGAGAAGGCGGCCCTGCTCGTGGCGATCGCCGGGAAGAGCGATGGGAGCAAGACGATCGTGGCGGTGACACCCGGACATCGGGAGTCCACGGAGAGCTGGTCGGCGGTGTTGCGGGACTTGAAGGATCGAGGGATGGGCTCGCCCCGGTTGGTCATCGGAGACGGCCACCTGGGTATCTGGGGCGCTCTGAGGAACGTGTATCCGGAGGCCCAGTGGCAGCGCTGCTGGAACCACCGGATCATGAACATCCTCGACAAGATCCCGCGCAAGCGGCAGGAGGAGGCCAAGCTTCTCATCAAGAAGATCCCGTACGCAGAGACGCTCCAAGAGGCCGAGAGTCTCAAGGGTCAGTTTCAGCGTTGGTGCCGGCAGAAAGGACTCTTGGAGGCGGCCCGAGCGCTCGATCGGGACTGGGACCACATGGTGACCTTCTACCAGTTCCCCAAGGAGCACTGGCAACATCTCCGGACGAGCAACCCCATCGAGTCCCCCTTCGCTGCGCTGCGTCTTCGGACCAACGCGGCGAAGCGATTCAAGAAAGTCGAGAATGCCACGGCCGTCATCTGGAAAATGCTCCTGGTTGCCGAGAAGACATTCCGCAGGCTCAACGAGCCCGACCTGGCAAAGGAGGTGTACCTCGGCGTCACCTTCGTCAACGGAGAGCGGTTAAAGAAGCAAGACCATGAGGCCGTCGCCTGATCTCGTTTACACACCTCTTGACAAGACCTCACAAGGGACCACCTCGAGTCAGGTTTAGCCACCCGAAGGGACCAGGGGACGAGGAAGCGCATTTAAGGAGTAAGCGCCCACGGCTGTTGAGCTTGCGTCGGCGCTGCAACCAGCTGGTGACCTGAAG
>JBOHBL010000828.1:0-7301 GCA_050698295.1 Rubrobacteraceae bacterium
CCTTCGTGCGCGAGGCCCACCGCCGCGGCCTCAAGATCATCACCGAGCTCGTCATCAACCACACCTCCGACCAACACGCCTGGTTCGAGAAGGCGAGAAACGCGCCCAAAAACTCCGCCAGGCGCAACTTCTACGTCTGGAACGACGACCCGCACCGCTACGAAGACACCAGGATAATCTTCACCGACACCGAAGGCTCGAACTGGAGCTGGGACCCCGTCGCCGAGCAATACTACTGGCACCGCTTCTTCTCCCACCAGCCCGACCTCAACCACGACAACCCGCAGGTCTTCAAGGCCATAATGCGCGTCATGCGCTTCTGGCTCGACGCCGGAGTAGACGGTCTGAGATTAGATGCCATCCCTTACTTGATCGAGCGCGAAGGCACGGATAATGAAAATTTGCCCGAAACCCATGAAGTCCTGAAAAACATGCGCGCCGAGATGGACGAGAACTACGAAAACAAGCTCTTTCTCGCCGAGGCGAACCAGTGGCCCGAAGACGTGCTTCCCTATTTCGGCGACGGGGACGAGTGCCACATGACCTTCCACTTCCCGCTCATGCCCCGAATCTACATGGCCGTCGCTCAGGAAGATAGACACCCCATCGTGGACATCATGCGGCAGACCCCCGACATCCCGGAGAACTGCCAGTGGGCCATATTCTTGAGAAACCACGACGAGTTGACGCTCGAAATGGTCACCGACAAAGAGCGCGACTACATGTACCAGACGTACGCGCATGACCCCAGGATGCGGATAAACTTGGGGATACGTCGGCGTCTCGCGCCATTGATGGACAACGACCGGCCCAGGATCGAACTCCTCAACAGCCTCCTCCTTTCCATGCCGGGAACCCCGATCATCTACTACGGCGACGAACTCGGCATGGGAGACAATATTTATCTGGGCGACCGCGACGCCGTCCGCACCCCGATGCAGTGGAACGCCGACCGGAACGCCGGGTTCTCGAAGGCCGACCCGCAGCGACTCTACCTGCCTCCCATAATGGATGCCGTCTACGGCTACGAGTCGATAAACGTCGAAGCCCAGAGCCGGAACTCGGGCTCCCTGCTCAACTGGATGAAGCGCATCATCTCGGTTCGCAGGTCACACAAGGCTTTCGGTCGCGGTACGCTTGAGTTCCTCCACCCCGGAAACAGGAAGGTCCTCGCCTACCTCCGCGAGCACGAGGACGACTCCATCCTCTGCATCGCGAACCTGAGCCGCTCCGCTCAACCGGTGGAGTTGGATCTTTCACGCTTCAACGGGCGCGTCCCGGTCGAGATGATGGGCGGGACGAGCTTCCCTCCCGTCGGGAACCTGCCGTACTTCCTGACGCTTCCGGGGCACGGTTTCTACTGGTTCAACCTGACCAGAGACGCCGCGGCTCCGAGCTGGCATCAGGAGACTCCGAGGGTCTCGGAGATGCCGGTCGTGGTGCTTCCCGCCGGACGTCAGACCTCCCGCGACATCCGGCGCGAACTGCCGCTCCGCATCCCCGCGAAGCAGATTTCGCTGCTCGAAAAGGAGGCCCTCGCCAACTTCCTCGAAGCGCGGCGGTGGTTCGCGGCGAAGGGGACCGGCGTCCGGCGCGCCGAGGTGGTCGAGCAGGCCGAACTCGGCGGCGACCGGCTCCTGACGCTGCTCCGGGTGAGCGTGAACGACGACTCCGCCGACGGAGAGTCCGAACCGCAACTCTATTTTTTGCCGCTCTCGGCGGCGTGGGAGGACCTGCGCGACGACGAGGACGGGCTCGACGGGCTCATGCAGCACGCCCTCGCCAAACTCCGTCGCCGGAACAGGATCGGGCTGCTCTACGACGCCCTCTCCGACGAAGCTTTCTGCCGCCATCTCGTCGAGGCGGTGAGGTCGGGAGCCGAACTTGAATTCGGCGAAGGAAAGGTCCGCTTCACCCGCACCGACGCCTTCGACGGGCTCCTCGGCGATGAAAAGATAGACGAACTCTCCGTTCGGCGAGCCTCCGTGGAGCAGAGCAACACTTCCGTCATTCTGGGCGAGAAGCTCGTTTTGAAAGCGTATCGGCGGTTGCAAAAAGGCGTGAACCCGGAGCTGGAGATCGGGCGTTATTTGACCGACGAGGCGCATTATGAGAACACGCCGCCTTTGGCCGGAGCGATGGAGTACGAGAGTCCGGAGGGAGGGAAGATCACACTCGCGCTGCTCCAGGGTTTCGTCACGAACCAGGGCGACGGCTGGTCCTACGTCCTGAACTACCTGGATCGCTATCTGGAGGAGCGCGCCGTGACGGCCTGGAGCCTCGAAGACGACGCCGCCGAACATGAAGAACTCGAAGTCGAGGACGCTTTTTTCGGAGAGTTGATGCGTAACCTCGGTCTCCGCACCGGCGAGCTCCACGCGGCCTTCGCCGCCCCGACCGACGACGAGGCCTTCGGCCCCGAAACGGCCTCCCGCGAAGAGGTCGAGAGCTGGGCCGCGAGCGTGAGCGAGGACGTCAAGAACACCTTCGACGTCCTCAAGCGCCGCCGGAAGAAACTGCCTGAGGAGGCCCAGGAGGACATCGAGCGTTTGCTGGAGCTACGCAAGGAGCTGAGGAGCCGCATAAAGGGCGTCGTCGAGTCCGGCTTCGAGGTGGTCAAGAGCCGGCACCACGGCGACTACCACCTGGGGCAGGTGCTCGTCGTCGGCAACGACTTCCAGGTCATAGACTTCGAGGGCGAGCCGGGGCGCCCGCTCCCCGAACGCCGCCTCAAGCACTCGCCCTTGCGCGACGTTGCCGGGATGCTCCGCTCCTTCGACTACGCCTCGCGCACCGCGCTCGCCAACCTCGCCGCCGAGGCCGAAGACCCCGAAAACCTGGTCGAGTGGGCCGAACTCTGGGAGAAGCGCACCCGCGACGTCTTCCTGAGCGGCTACCGGGAAGGCGCGAAGGAGTCATCCGTTTATCCTGACAGAGAAGAAGACGCCAAAGCTCTCATAGAGCTATTCACCATCGAAAAGGCGCTCTACGAAATACGCTACGAGCTGGACAACCGTCCGGAGTGGGTCGTCATCCCCGTCCGGGGCATCCTGGACCTGATCACCGAGGAGGAATCTTGAGACACAGAGAAGCCGCCGCCGCGATAGTAACCGGAGACCACCCCGACCCGTTCTCGTTCCTCGGCCTCCACGAGGAGGACGGCAGGCCCGTCGTGAGAGTCTTCCTTCCAGGCGCGAGCGCCGTCGAAGCCGTCTCGACAGACGGAAAGCGCCTCGGCCGCCTCGCTCTCGCCCACCCCGACGGCCTCTTCGCCGGGAGGGTCGAGGATCGCGCGCCCTACAAACTCCGCGTCGAGTGGCACGGAGGGGCGGAGAGCGAGGTCGAAGACCCGTACCGCTTCCCGCCAATCACCAGCGACCACGACCTCTACCTCTTCGGAGAAGGAAACCACAACCGTCTCTACGAGATGCTCGGCGCCCACCCGACCCGGATGGAAGGCATAGAGGGCGTCCGATTCGCCGTCTGGGCCCCGAACGCCCGCCGCGTCTCCGTCGTCGGAGGTTTCAACCACTGGGACGGAAGAAGACATCCCATGCGGAACCGGAACGGCGTGTGGGAAATATTCATCCCCGGCGTCGAGGAGAAGACGCTCTATAAATACGAGATAAAAGGCGCGAACGGAAACCTTCTTCCATTGAAAGCCGACCCGTTCGGGTTTTTCTTCGAGCAGCACCCCGGCACCGCCTCCATCATCCACGACCCGACGAGATACGAATGGTCCGACGACGAGTGGATGAGAACGCGAGATCAAAAGAACGCCCTCGACGCTCCGATGTCCGTTTATGAGGCGCATCTCGGTTCGTGGAAGAGGACGGAGGACGGAACCCATCTGACGTATGCGGAGCTTGCGGACGAGCTCGTTCCATACGTCGAGGAGATGGGATACACCCACGTAGAGTTTCTGCCGCCAACCGAGCATCCCTTCGGGGGGTCGTGGGGGTATCAGCCGCTTGGGCTCTTCGCCCCGACGAGCCGCTTCGGCGACCCCGACGACCTCAAGCGGCTCATCGACGCCTTCCACCGGGCCGGCGTCGGCGTCATCATCGACTGGGTGCCGGCCCACTTCCCCGAGGACGCGCACGGGTTGACTCACTTCGACGGGACGCGCCTCTACGAGCATTCGGACCCGAGAAAAGGACGCCACCCCGACTGGGGAACGCTCATCTACAACTTCGGGCGCAACGAAGTGTCAAACTACCTCACCTCCAACGCCCTCTTCTGGCTGCGCGAGTATCACATAGACGGCCTCCGCGTGGACGCCGTCGCCTCGATGCTGTACCTCGACTATTCGCGCGAGGAAGGCGAGTGGGTTCCCAACCAATACGGCGGCAACGAGAACCTCGAAGCCATCGCTCTCCTCAAAAAGACGAACGAGCTTGTATACGGCGAAGTTCCCGGCGCGTTCACCGTCGCCGAGGAATCGACGGCGTGGCCGATGGTCTCTCGTCCGACCTCGATGGGAGGATTGGGTTTCGGATACAAGTGGAACATGGGCTGGATGCACGACTCCCTCGAATACATGGGGCAGGATCCCATAAACCGCTCGTACCACCACAACGAAATAACCTTCTCCCTCATATACGCTTTCAACGAAAACTTCGTACTCCCGCTCTCTCACGACGAAGTCGTCCACGGCAAAAAATCCCTCATCGGGCGCATGCCGGGTGATGAGTGGCAAAAGTTCGCCAACCTCCGCGCCTACTACGCCTTCATGTACGCGCATCCCGGAAAGCAGCTTCTCTTCATGGGCGGCGAGTTCGCGCAGGAAAGGGAATGGAGCCACGATAGAGAACTCGACTGGGAGCTTCTCGACAACAAAGCGAACAAAGGCATCCAAATTCTCGTGAGGGATCTCAACGAGGTGTACAGAAAAACTCCCGCGTTGTACGAAATAGATTTCGAGGGAGCCGGCTTCGAGTGGATCGAGGGTGGGGATGTCGCGAACAGCGCGGTGTCGTTTCTGCGAAAAGACCGGACCGGAAACTCCGTCGTCGTGGTCTGCAACTTCACGCCCGTGGTGAGGGAGAACTATCGCATCGGCGTCCCGGAGGCCGGGACGTACGAGGAGCTTCTCAACACCGACGATGAGAAATACGGCGGGAGCGGCGTCTCGAACAGCGGCATAAAGGCGGAGGAGAAGCCTTCGCACGGGCAGCCGCATTCGGTCTCGTTGACTTTGCCGCCTCTTTCGACGGTGGTTTTGAAGAGCCGTGCTTGAGGGTTTCTCGGCCCGGACGTTCTCCGGGCGTCTCGGGGATGCGTTCGTCGTGTGCCGGGATGATTCGGGGGCGTCCGTCGAACTCGTCTCGGTCGAGGGAGAGGAGCCGGAAGGGCGGCCTTTTTCGGCGGCCTTTCGCGGCTCCGGAGATGTGCCGCTTTCGCAGGGCATCCACCGGATGGAACACCGGGAGATCGGGGCTTTCGAGCTTTTCCTCGTCCCCGTCGGCCCGGACGGGGAGGGGCTTCTCTACGAGGCGGTCTTCAATTGACTCATCCGCCTCCGGGCGAGTGTTCCATGAGGAGGTATACGCCCTTGTCTTTTTTCTCTCGAAAGCCGAGCCGCTCGTAGAGGCGGAGCGCCGGATTGAATCTCTCGACGTGGATGGTGACGGGCTTGCGCGATGCGTCGGCTTCGGAGATGAGTTCCCGAAGTAGCGCGGTCCCCACCCCCCGGCCGCGATGCTCGGGCAAAAGAGCGATGTCCGCGATCTTCATCTCTTCCGGCCATCGCGCCACGCAAAGACAACCGACCGGCTCGGCGCCTTTGAGGACGACGTCGAAGCTCGCGTCCGGGTAATGATCCCGATAATATCGGCTTTGCGCGTCGAATTGCATTTCGAGGAAGGTCTCTTTTTGCTCCTCCGTCCACGGTAACAGCGCGAGTTCTTCGCTTCGGGTACTCGCGTAGACTCGAAACAGGAAGGTTTCGTCTTCCGGCTCGGCCGGGCGGAGCGTCACACGCACGGGTGCGTGCCGCGAGCTTTCGCGACTTCGTCGAACAAACGCCGCCACCGCCGGGAGATTTCGTCCCAGCGATATTCCGGACGCGTGGCATTGCGAAAGGCCGCCCGCGACATCTCCCTCCGGTATTCATGGTCCACGTAAAGTCTTTCGAGAGCGGCGGCGATCCCTTTCGGGGAGACGGTTTGCATTTCGAGGATCGAGAAGTCGGGGACGAGAGTGTTCGCGGGTTCGAGGAACTCCGCCGCGTCTTTCCATAATTCGGCGCATGCGCTGTGTCGAGGGACTATTTGCGCGGCCCCTGTGGCGGCGTGTTCGAAGCTCACGAGTCCCCATCCCTCGCCCATCGCCGTGTTTATCCCCACGTCCGAGGCGTTGTATATCTCGTTCAGTTTTTCGTCGGTCGCCGGGGCGTCGCTCACGATGAGCCTTTCGGAGATGCCGTGAAACTCGGCGAGGCGAAGGATTTCTTGCCGCTCCTCCGGGTTTGCGACGGCATGGTGAAGGCACAACTTCACGTTCGGCGGTTTGCTTCGGGCAAAGAGGGCGAAACCCTCGATGGTGAGATCCACGCGCTTTCTCGGCTGCGGACGATTTGCGTTGAGTACGATGAATGGTTCGTGCGCCTCGTTCGGGAGAAGGTTTCGTCGCGCCGCGAGACGCTCCTCCTTCGAGAGGGGACGAAAAACGTCCGTGTCCACGCCGTGGGGGATGATCGTTGCATCGGGCAAGGAAAACCCTCCGCGCCCCGCCGCCCGCTCGAACTCGCGTCGGGCGAAACGCGTGTATACGACGAGCCGGTCGAAGGCCGCGAGCGGCTCGATGAGGCTATCGTCCGCTATCTTCCCGTCGAGCGGGCAGTAGCAAACGATCCTCGTCCGCAGTCCCGACAATACGCGAGCATATTTCCCCAGTATCCACAGGTCGTTCACGAGGAAGACCACCTCGGGGCGATGCTTCTCGACGAACTCTCTCGCCTGATAAGCTCCGAACACGTCGCCGCCCCGGAGGTTGCATGGATGGACGGTCATTCATCTGCCCGATGGAGCCGGTTCCGAGTTGCTCGTTTATTTGCTCGGCGCGGTCGAGGGCGGGGCCGGATCCGGCTTTTTTGAGGAAGCCGTGGAGCGCGCCTTGAGGCACGTTGTCCGTCCGCAATGCGAGGCTCGTGAAGATGAGGAGGTGTCCGGGGTCTCCGTCGTATTTCTGGATGTTCGTGGGGATTTGGTCGTCGGCTTGGGAGACCTCGTTCACGACGACGTTGAGCGAACTCAGATCCACGACGGCGAACCAGTATGAGTTCGGCGGTGCGTTGTTCG
>JBOHBL010000829.1:0-1782 GCA_050698295.1 Rubrobacteraceae bacterium
CTTCGACGCCATCGCGCCCGCCGCCTCCGCCGCTCTCCACGCCCTCGACGCGGGTGACGAAGACCGATACCGCGAGCTCCTCGCGCCAACCGTGCCACTGAGCCGGCGCATCTTCGAGTCTCCGATCCGCTTTTACAAGACCGGCGTGGTCTTTCTGGCGTATCTGAACGGGCATCAGTCGCATTTCAGGATGGTCGGCGGGATGGAGGGCGCGAGGTCGGTCGTGCATCTCTCGGGGTTGTTCGTGTTGGCGGATGAGGCCGGGTTGCTCGCGGAGCCGGATCTCGCCTCCGATCGGATGCGGCGGGTTCTCGCCGTGGCGGGTATGTCGTGAGCGGCGACATCTCCCGCCTCAGCCTCAATCAGGCCACCACGAAAAGGTGGAGCTTGCGCGAAGCGGCGGAGGGCTGCGCGCGAGCCGGGATACCATGGATCGGCCTATGGCGCGACAAGGTGGAAGAAACGGGTCTCGAAGAGAGCGCCCGCGTTATACGCGACTCCGGTTTGAGGGTGTCGAGCCTCTGCCGGGGCGGAATGTTCCCCGCCGCCACCAAAGCGGAGCGCGCGGCTCGCGTGGACGACAACCGCCGCGCCATAGACGAGGCCGCCGCCCTCGGCACGGACGTTCTCGTGCTCGTGTGCGGCGGCCTCCCCGACCGCGACAGAGGCGCGGCGAGGAGGATGGTGGAAGAAGGCCTCGAACTCCTCGTTCCATACGCGGCGGAGACCGGGGTGAAGCTCGGCATAGAGCCGCTCCATCCGAGCTTCGCGGCGGATCGGTCGGTGATCTCGACTCTGGGAGAGGCGAACGGTATCGCCGGGAGACTGGATTCTTCGCACGTCGGCGTCGTGATAGACGTTTACCACGTTTGGTGGGACCCGAATCTGTATTCGGAGATAAAGCGGGCGGCGGGGCGTATTTTCGGCTTTCACGTGGACGACTGGCCGAGGGGAGGGGGGAGATCCTTTGATGTCGCGAGGCATGATGGGCGACGGGGTGATCGAGCTGAGAAGGATGCGTGAGGCCGTCGAAGCCGCAGGCTATGATGGACCCATAGAGGTGGAGATATTCAACGAAGAGATTTGGGACATGCCGGGCGAGGAGGTCTTCGAACTGACCAAAGCCCGCTATCTGGAGTACGTTTGAAAGAAGATGCGCGCGGCCCGGAAGCAACCGTTGGATTCCACGGAAACCGAAACGCGAGGAGGCGACAGGACATTGGCTCACACGCTGAACGACGTTTTGCTGCATCCCGGCGGCGAGGAAGTCGCGCCGGACTCCGTGGCCCATAAGAGCGTCTGGTCGTCCGCGCCCGAGGGTGGAGATCAGAAGGGCAACGTGTGGCCGGCCGAGTGGGAGCGGTGCCGGGACTCCCTCACCGGAAAGGAAGTGACGCGCTTCACGTCTTCGCGGGCCACCGACCAGCATCCCTACTTCACGGGTTCGGCCATGACCAAAGACGGTCGGCGCCTGGTGTTCATCAGCGACCGAACCGGCAACCCCCATCTGTTTACTCAGGACGCGCGAAACGGGGAGATACTTCAGCTTACGGACAACCGGTTCGGGGTGCTGCGGCAGTATGTCTTCCCCTGGGGGAACATGGTGGGGTTCGGCAAGTCTTCGGTGTGCCTCAACGCCGCTACCGGCCACGTCTACTACGTGCAGGGGCACCAGGTGCGCCGGGTCGATGCGTACACCGCCGAAGAAGTCTGCATCGCCGAGCTGCCACCCGGCTACGTCACCGCCTTTACCCACGTCTCGACGGACGACCGGCTCTTGTG
>JBOHBL010000830.1:0-1014 GCA_050698295.1 Rubrobacteraceae bacterium
CGGCTGGGTCGTGGAACTGCTCGGGCCGGATGCCGGCGATGAGGTGATCGCCGTCGAAGCTCGCCGGAAGGCGTCCCGAGTCGAACGGCACGTCGCCGAACGGCGTTCGGAGAGCATCCGACTCGACCCCCGCCGGGACGAGGTTCATCGGGGGCGAGCCGATGAAGCCGGCCACGAAGAGGTTGACGGGGCGCTCGTAGAGGTCCTTCGGAGTTCCGACCTGCTGGAGCGCGCCTTTGCGGAGGACGGCCAGGCGGTCGCCGAGAGTCATGGCCTCCACCTGATCGTGCGTCACGTAGATCGCCGTGACGCCGAGATCGTTCTGCATCCGGGAGATGTCGGTTCGCATCTGCGCGCGCAGCTTCGCGTCGAGGTTCGAGAGCGGCTCGTCGAAGAGGTAGGCCTTCGCGTCTCTCACCACCGCGCGCCCCATCGCGACGCGCTGTCGCTGTCCGCCGGAGAGGTTCGCCGGCTTGCGGTCGAGATGCCCGGTCAGATCGAGGATCTGCGCCGCCTCCTCGACCTTGGCCCGCACCGTCCGGTCGTCGACCTTGGCCAGCCGCAACGGGAACGCCATGTTCTCCCGCACGCTCATATGCGGGTACAGCGCGTAGGACTGGAACACCATCGCGATGTCGCGGTCCTTCGGCGCCTTCTCGTTGACGCGCTGGCCGTCGATGCGCAGTTCGCCGGAGGAGATGTCCTCCAGCCCCGCGACCATGTTCAGCGTCGTGGACTTCCCGCAGCCGGACGGGCCGACCAGGATGATGAACTCACCGTCGGCGATCGTGATGTCCACTTCGGACACCGCGAGGGCGCCGTCGGGGTATTTCTTGGACACTTTTTCGAGAACGATTTCAGCCATGGGTCAGCCCTTCACCGCACCGGACGTCAGCCCCGCCACGATGCGACGCTGGAAGAACAACACGAACAGGAGGATCGGGACGGTGATCACCACGGCGGCCGCGGAGATCGTCCCTGTCGGGTCTTCGAACTGCGAGGACCCGGTGAAGA
>JBOHBL010000831.1:0-25334 GCA_050698295.1 Rubrobacteraceae bacterium
CCCCGGAGCGAAGCGACTCTTCATCTCGCGAGCGCGTCGAGGAACCGCTCCACCTCCTCCACCGTGTCGAGGGCATAGTCCGCGGCGGTCGTCCGCCCCGCAAGCTCCGGGTCGTCCGCCACCCCCACGAACACGCCGACGCCCCGATCCTTCAATGCGCGGAATGCGTTCTCATCAGTCAAATCGTCGCCGACGTATATCGGTACGACGCCCTCGCCGTCGAGGCCGAGGGCTTCGAGGAGATAAAGGGCGGCTTTCCCTTTGTCCCAGTCTATGTTCGGCTGTATTTCGTACACCATCTTTCCGGGTGTAACTTTTAGTTCGTCGGGATGCTCGGCGAGAAGCTCGTCCACGATATTCTTTATTTTCGCCCGATCCCTTTCCTCCGCGACGAGGCGGTAGTGGATGGCGACGGACGCGCTTTTTTCCTCGACGAGCGCCCCTTCGATGGAGTCGGACGCCTCGGCGAGCCGGGCTTTCGCTTTTTCGAGGGTTTCCTCGAAGTTTTCGCCCGCCGGGTTGTGGGAGATTTCGCCGCCTTCGGGACTCCATATGTCGAAGCCGTGGCTTCCGGCGACGATGAGGTCGTCCACGCCCATGAGTTTTTGGACGACCTTCCGGTCGCGCCCGCTCACGACGCACACGGGGCATCGTCCAGCGAGGGAACTCACGGCGTCGCGCATGCTCTGTGAGATGACGGCGTCTTCGGGGCGATCCACGATGGGCGTGAGCGTCCCGTCGTAGTCGAGGAACACGGCGGGGCGTTTGCCGGAGAGCCGTTCGTCGAGTTCTTCGCGGTTTTCGAGCGCGTGCGGGAGGTCGGTTATGTTCTTCGGCATTTCGTCCCCTTTACGTGACTCGCTTCGATGGGCCGAGGACGTATTCGCCGTCGTCGCCGCGGGCGAGGGCGGCGGCTCCGAGGACGCCGGACTCCGGCCCGAGGGTGGCCTCCTTTATCTCGACGAGGTCGCGAGAGGGGGAGCGGGCGCGGAGGTGCATCTCCTTTCGGGCGGGTTCGAGGATGAAATTCCCGGCCTCCGACGCGCCCCCGCCGACGGCGACGACCTCGGGGTTGAAAATGTTCACGAAGCCCGCGAGGCCGACGCCGAGCCACGCTCCGATGTCCCGCAAAACTCGCAAAGCCGCCTCGTCGCCCTCCCTCGCGAGCTTCGTCACGTCCTCGCCGAGGACGCGCCTCTCGACGGCGAGGCGTCCGAGGGCGGAGTTCGGCTCCTCGTTGGCGACTTCGCGGGCGCGGCGTTGTATGGCGGTGCCGGAGGCGAGGGCTTCGAGGCATCCGTGGTTTCCGCATCCGCAGAGCGGGCCGCCGGGCTGGAGGACGATGTGGCCGAGTTCCCCGCCCGATCCTTGCGCCCCACGGAGGAGGACACCGTGCGAGATCACCCCGCCGCCGACCCCCGTGCCGAGCGTGATGAACACGAGGTGATCCACATCGCTCCCAGCCCCGAACCGGAACTCCCCCCACGCCGCCGCGTTCGCGTCGTTCTCGACCGTCACCGAAAGCCCGGTACGCTCGCCGAGCGCGTCGTCGAGCCGGATGTCTTCGATCTCATGGAGGTTCGGCGCGAATACCACTTTGTTCTCCGCCGCGAGGATGAGGCCCGGAACCGCCACGCACGCGCCGCCTATTTCACCGTCGCCCTTCGCTTCCGTTATGGCGCGGGCGATGGTCTCGACGAGGCGGTCGGGGGGTATCGCCTGCGTCGGATAGCGAACCTCGTTCAAAATCTCCCCCTCCGGGGAGACGGCCGCAGCGGCGATCTTCGTCCCGCCGACGTCCACTCCGATGGCGTTCATGGCTATCTCCGCTCCAAACGGCCTTCGGAGATCGCGTCGAGGGAGACGTCGTCGAGGCTCGTCACGACGAGGTCGGCGTCCGCCCCGGCGAGAAGCTCCTCGTCGTCGGCGCGGGCGAGGCCGAGGGCTTTCATGTCCCCGGCCTTCGCGGCCTGAACGCCGTTCGCGGCGTCCTCGATGACGAAGCACTCCTCCGGCGAGAGGCCGAGTTCCTCGACGGCGGCGAGGAAGATCATGGGGTGCGGCTTGCCGTGCTCGAAGTCTCGCCCGCTCACGTCCCCGTCGAGAATGTCGAGGAGCGTGTATCCGGGGGTGAGGAAACCGTATGAGAGTCCCTCGTTATCCGCGAACTCGTCGAGGCGCACGAGGCGGAGGAACGCCCCGGCGTTCTTCGAGGACGAGGCGGCGGCGATGAGGACGCCCGCCTCCTTGAGGGCGAGCACGAAGCGGAGCGCGTCCGGGTATTCCTTAAAATCCTTCGCCTCGATGAGATCGACGATCATCTTTTGTTTCACGTCGCCGTATTCCTTCGCGCGACGCTCCGGCTCCGGCACTCCGAAGTATTCGAGGACGGCTTTCGCCCCCGCGAAGCGCGGCATTCCGCTCATGACTTTCTGATAAACCTCCGGCGTGAAATTCTCGGGCGAGTACGAGGTCTCGCCCCGAATGTCGCTCCACTCGTTCTCCATGAGTTGTTCGAGTCCCTCGCGCCATGCGTGCTCGTGGGGCGAATCCACGAGGACCCCGTCCACGTCGAAGACGGCTCCGTGAAAACCCATCGGCTCTCCTTTCTAGCGGCTTGTCGCGACGGTCGTTCCCCGGAAGTCGGCTTCGATCTCTTCGAGGGTGCGGCCTTTCGTCTCGGGGACCATGAAGAACACGAAGAACCACGCGACCACGCCGAGAACCGCGAACAGCCAGAAGGATCCCGCCCCTCCGAAGGTCGCGAGCAAAATGGGGAACGTCAGCGCGACGGCGAAATTAGATCCCCAGTTCGAGAGCGCGCCCACGCTCATCGCCGTCCCGCGCACCCGCAGCGGATATATCTCCGAGAGCATCAGCCAGAAAACCGGGCCGAGGCTTATCGCGAAGGAAGCGATATACAGACCCAAACACGCCGTCGCCAGAATCCCAACCGCGCCCGAGGAGCCTCCGGTGGCGAAGACGATTCCGAGGAGGGCGAGGCTTACGGTCATCCCGATGAGGCCGACGATGAGGAGCGGCCTCCGCCCGACCCGGTCGATGATGATGAGGGCGAGGATCGTGAACCCGACGTTGACGAGGCCCACGCCGACGGCGGTGGCGGCGATGGCCCCGCCCTCGGAGAAGCCGACGCCCTGCAAAATGGTCGGCGCGTAATAAATCACGGTGTTTATACCGGTGATTTGCTGGAAGACCGCCAGCCCGATCCCGACGATGAGGGCGGGTCGGAGCCACGGTTGGAGGAGTTCTTTGTATCCGGCGCGAGATTGTTGGCGCTCTTGCTGACGTATCTCCTCGATCTCGCGCACTTGAATCTCCACTTGTTCGTCGTCGCCGCCGAGAACGCGGCGGAGCACGCCTCGGGCTTTCGCCGTCTGGCCGTTCTCGAAGAGCCAGCGCGGGGTCTCCGGGAGGAAGAACATCCCGATGAAGAGGATGAGGGCGGGGATCACGGCGAGCGCGAACATCCACCGCCAGCCCTCGACGGGGGCGAGCGCGACCCCCGAGACGTAAGAGAGGAGGATGCCGATCGTGATCATGAGCTGGTTGAGCGAGACGAGCGCGCCTCGTGTGTCCGGCGGCGCGATCTCCGCGATATACAAAGGCACTATGAGCGAGGCCAAACCCACCCCGACGCCGAGGATGAAGCGACCGAAGATCAAAAACACCACGTTCGGCGTGAGCGCGACGGCCAAAGCCCCGACTATGAACACGACGGCGGCGAGCAAAACGGTCGGGCGGCGACCGATGCGGTCGGCTATCGGCCCTCCGGTCAACGCCCCGACGACGGCGCCCACGAGCAAAAAGCTGACGATGACGCCCTCCATGAGCGGCGAGAGCGGCGCGAAATCCTGCCTTATAAAGAGCAACGCGCCGGAGATCACACCCGTGTCGTATCCGAAGAGCAAACCACCGGTGGCCGTTATGGCCGCGGCGGTGTTCACGAACCGCCGACTGCCTCCCCTCGCGGGAGTCGCTGTAGCCATGCTTTCCTCCTATCCCCTCACGTTCCCCAAAAACGCGGATCGAACTATATTACCCCGAGCAAGCCTCGCCAAAAACGATTCGTCCCAGACAGACCATCCTCCTTCCCACCCGCCCCTCGAAAATAAATACGCCATTCAACAGCTTATCAGACCAATTTCGAGGCACTTTAGCATCGTTCGTGGCATACGCGCAAGGGTGGCGGGGGATTTTCGGTGTTTATGGGGGCGGTCGCCGCTTCATCCGTTCGGTTCGAGGACTTTGAGGACGTCTCGTTCGGCCTGGCGCAGGTGGGCGATGATGTGTTGGTGGGCGGCGCTGGCGTCGCGTTCGCGGAGGGCTGAGTAGAGTTTGCGGTGGAACTCGAGCGAGGTTTTGTTCATCTCGGGGTCTTCGAGCACGATCTCGAAGTACCTCGTGTAGATGTCGCGGATGAGGCCGGTGAGTTGCGCGAGGACCGGGTTCCCCCCGGCTTCGGCGAGGACGACGTGGAACTCGAGGTCCAGGTCGAGGTATTCGCGGGGTTTTTCGAGGGAGGCGGCCATCCCGTCGAGGAGGTTCCTGAGGCGGTCGAGTTGTTCTTCGGTCGCGTTGCGCGCGGCCATGCGGGCCGACTCCGCTTCGAGAACGCGCCTCACGTGCATTATGTTTCGGACGTCCCTGTCGGGAAGCTCGATGATCGTCTGGACCGGGATCAGGTGCTCGAAGACTTCTCCCAAAGAGAGCGAACGCACCACTATCCCCGTTCCCTGCCGGATCTCCAGTATGCCCAGCTTCTCCAGGAACCGCAGCCCCTCGCGCACCGAGGTCCTTCCGACCCCGAGCTGCTCCGCAAGCTCCCTCTCGCTCGGAAGCCGGTCTCCGGCGCGGTAACGGCCTTCCCGTATCTGGGAGATCACACTCTCCGTAACAGCATCAGACAGAGAGGTCTTCTTGACCTTGTCCAACCTCGCCCACTCCTTGATCCACGAACCCGCTTCCTAACATATTTACCGCTAAACAAGACAATCTTAGCGTAAACTTCGTTTAGCAATCAATGTTCCACAAAGGCACCTTGATCATGGCCCCTCGAAGTATGGCAAAAGAAAGACCTGAGCGCACAGCCGTTGAGGAGATCATGTCCGGATCAGTGGTTGTGGCGCGGCGTCTTCGATGCGACGCCCCGGTATTTGAGCGCCGCCTCCATGACCCCGCCCTCGTCGAGCTGGCTGACCGAGGAGCGGTATATCTCCTGCCAGGGCGTGCGGCTCTCCGGGATGGGCGGGACGGCGTCCTCGCGCTTGCGGCGTTCGATCTCGTCCTCCCCCACGAGCATGTCGCATCGTCCGGCTTCGAGGTCTATGCGGATGGCGTCTCCGGTGCGGAGGAACGACAATCCGCCGCCGACGGCGCTTTCGGGGGCGGCGTGGAGGATCGAGGGGCTGTCGGAGGTGCCGGACTGCCGTCCGTCGCCGATGGTGGGAAGGGTGGTGATCCCTCGTTTTATGAGCGCGTCTGGCGGCTGCATGTTCACGACCTCCGCCGAGCCGGGCCATCCCATCGGGCCCGCGCCCCGGATCACGAGTATGGAGTCTTCATCGACGTCCAGGTTCGGGTCGTTGATGCGCTCGTGGTAGTCGTCGGAGCCGTCGAAGACCACCGCGCGGCCCTCGAATACGCCTTCGCTGCCCGGTTCGCTGAGGTACCGGGCGCGGAACTCGTCGGAGATGACGCTCGTCTTTATTATCGCGAAATCGAAGAGGTTGCCGGAGAGGACCAGAAATCCGGCGCGCTCTTGCAAGGGCGCGTCATATGGCGCGATCATCTCGCGGTCCACGCTCTCGCATCCCGCGACGTTCTCGGCCAGCGTCCGGCCCGTGACGGTCGGGACGTCGCCGTTGATCCTTCCGGCTCGAAGAAGCTCGCTGACCACCGCTGGCACCCCTCCGGCGCGGTGGAAACGCTCGCCGAGATACTTGCCCGCGGGCTGCATGTTGACGAGCAGCGGGATTTCGTAGCCATGTTCCCAGTCGGACGGCTCGAGTTCCACTCCGGCGTGGCGAGCCATCGCCGTTATGTGCGGCTGGGCGTTGGTGGAACCGCCAATGGCGGTGTTGGCGGCGATGGCGTTCAGGAAGGAGTCCCGGGTCAATATCTTCGACGGGCGGAAATCCTCATACGCCATCTCGACTATGCGCCTGCCCGTCGCGTATGCCATCTGGGGGCGCTCGCGGTAGGCGGCGGGGATCATCGCGCATCCGGACAAGGACAAACCGAGGACCTCGGCGAGGGAGTTCATGGTGGAGGCCGTCCCCATGGTGTTGCAGTGGCCGACGGACGTGGCGGAATCGAGGGCCGCCTCGAAGAACTCCTCCTCGTCGATCTCACCCGCCGCCAAACGTCTGCGGCTCTTCCAGATGACGGTGCCGGAGCCGACGAGTTCGCCCTCGAAGTATCCATCGAGCATCGGCCCGCCGGAGAGGACGATGGCGGGGATGTCCACCGTCGAGGCGGCCATTATCCCCGAGGGCGTGGTCTTGTCGCAGCCGGTGGTGAGGACCACGGCGTCTATGGGGTAGCCGTAGAGGACCTCCACCAAGCCCAGGTAGGCGAGGTTGCGATCCAACGCGGCTGTGGGGCGGCGGCAGTTCTCGAAGATTGGATGTACGGGGAACTCCATCGGGACGCCGCCGGAGTCCCGGATGCCGTCGCGCACCCGGCTCGCGAGCTCGAGGTGGACCCGGTTGCAGGGGGTGAGGTCGCTGCCGGTCTGGGCGATGCCGACTATGGGTTTCCCGGAGCGCAGCTCCTCCGGCGAGATGCCGTAGTTCATGAAGCGCTCCAGGTAGAGCACGCTCTGGTCCATGCGCCCGGGATCCTCGAACCAGTCGCGCGAGCGGAACCGGCGGGCGGGCCGGGCGGACTCGTCAGCCAAGATGAACCTCCCCTTTCCTCCTTTTCAGTTCCAATTGTACACAGGACAGCTAAACGCTGGATGCGTAAAGCAGTCAGCTTCTCGGCGAAGGCGCGGCGCGACCGACCACCTTGTCCGCCGAAGGCTCCACCCGAGCCTTATGGAGGATGTTCCCCGCCGCCTGTACGTCGCGATTCTCGACATGCCCGGCCTAGCGAAAACCCAGCAAAGCCGACGATTCCCGAAGCTCCTCCGGTATCGAAGCCTCGAACTCCATCGACTCGCCATTTACGGGATGCTCGAAGTCGAGGCGTTTCGCGTGGAGCCAGAGTCGGTGGTTCTCGACAGCGGCTCCATAAAGCGGGTCGGCGTAGACCGGGTAGCCAATCGCCGACAAATGGACCCGGATCTGGTGCGTCCGCCCCGTTTCGAGCCGCACGCGGAGCATCGTGTGTGTGCCGGACTTTCCCATCACCTCGAAGTGGGTGACAGCGGGCTTTCCGACTCCGGCGGCCATGAGAGTGGGATTGTCCGGATCCCGCCCGACGGGGGAGTCTATGGCCCCCGTTTCGGGCAGCCCAGTTCCGACGACGAGGGCGCGGTACACGCGGCTGACTCGACGCTCGGACAACATCTCGACGAGCTTCGAATACGCCGGCTCGCCTTTGGCGACGACCATGAGGCCGGAGGTGTCGCGGTCGAGGCGATGAACTACGCCGGGGCGGGCGGGGTCTTCTCCGCCGGAGATGCCGTGTTCGAGCAGCGCGTTGACGAGGGTGCCGGAAGGGTTCCCCGCGCCGGGGTGGACGACGAGTCCGGGAGGCTTGTCCACGACGATGAGGTGTTCGTCTTCGAAGAGGATCGTAACGGGGATGTCCTCCGGCTGGAGTTCGTTGGAGGGGAGTTCCGCTTCGACTCGTTCTCCGGGAAGCAGTTTGCGGGAAGGCGCGGCCTCATCGCCGCTCACGAGGATGTGTCCAGAGGAGATCAGGCGCCGCGCCGCGCTGCGGGTTATCTCCAACCGCTTCGCGGCGAGCCTGTCGAGACGCTCGCCCGCCTCTTCCGGCTCGACCTCGAAGCTCTTCGACGCCACGGTCCCTCGCTAAGTTTGCTCTGAGAGGGCTTTGCGGACCCCGGCGAGATCCCCGCCTCGCACGAGAACCTTCTTGTCCCGGCTCCTCACGCCGCGAACGACCTCGACGTCGGACCTGCGAACACCGAGGAGCTTTGCAATGAAGGCTTCAGCCTCCGCGTTTGCTTTTCCGTCCACGGGTGGCGCGGCGACCTTCAGTTTGAAGGCGGACTCTCCGTGGGTTCCTTCGATGCCGGTGCGTTTCGCTTCGGGCGATACGCGCAGAGAGATGAGAACTCCGTCATCGCCGGGTTTGAGGGCTTTGTCCAAAGAATTCAGCCTTTCGTAGAGACGTGGCATGCCACGTCTCTACGAATTATCCGCGTCGGCGCAAAAAGCGGCTGGCGCGGAAGATGCGATTGTCTTCCTCCTCTTCCTCGCGATCTCCTCGACGGTCCTCGAAGAAGTCGTCGGCGGCGGAATCGTCGTTGCGGGCGAAAGGCGCTTCCTGCTCTTCCCGGTCCACTTCCTCCGCGGCGGAGTTCGAGGCGACCGTCTCCTGGGAGCCGGTCTCGGCTTCGGCGGTCGATGGCTCGGGCTCTTCGGTCTCCCGGCGGCGATCCGGAAGGTCCCGCGGCTCGATGCGCTGGGTCTCGTCGGACGCGAAAGCCGCTTCGTCATCCTCTTCATGGAGAGGGCCGCTCCGCTCTTCGGCGAGTTGAGGCTGGTCGCTGCTCGCCGCCTCGCGGGCGACGGCTATGGACTCGGTGTCGAGGCGCTGGCGAAGTGAGGATTCGATGTCCTTCGCCGCCGATATTTCCATGTCCTCCATCACGTCCATGTAGGTCTTGAGGAGCTGTCGGAAGTCGCTGGTGAACTTCGTCTTCGCCTCCTGCAACGCTTCGTAGGAGTCCTGAACGCGCTCGACGCGGCTGGACGAATCGGAGAGCATCTGGTGCGCGCGGGTCTGGGCCTCCTGAATCGTCAACTCGGCCTCGCGCTGGGAACTCGCGCGGAGGCTCTCGGCTTCCCGTTGAGCCGAATGACGCAAATCGTCGGCCTCGCGTTGGGCGGTGTGGCGGAGGTCGTTGGCGGCCTGTTCGGCGTGGACGAGGGCCGAGCGGATCGAGCCTTCCAGCTCCTCGAACTGCTGGAGGCGTTCGCGGAGGGATGAGACCTCCTCGCGCATCCTTTGGTTGTCGGAGTACGTGCGCTCGAACTCGTCGGCGACCTGGTCGAGGAAGTCGTCCACCTGGTTCGCGTCGTAGCCGCGGAAGCCCGCCTTGAACTCCTTACGACGAACGTCTATCGGTCTGATTGCCATCTTGATCACTCCCCAAAAACAGGTCCGATGAAGTTTTCTATGATAATGAGGAGCAGGCTCCTCGCTATCGAGAGTCCGATTATGGCGATGATTGGCGAGAGGTCAAGCCCAAAGCCCCCGATCTGCAACATAGGTATCCTGCTGCGTATGGGCCCGAGTATGGGCATCGCCACCGCCCGAACCGCATCGTACACCGCCTGCATGAAGCTGCTCGACGGATAACCCGGAAACCACGAAAACAATATGTTCGCGATGATGAACCCGAATAAAATGTAGTAACTGTAGTTGACCGCCCCCGAGAGCAATCCGACGACAGAGAACCCGAACTCCTGCAATAAAGCGATCATCCGCCAAGCTCCCGCGCCTGTTCGGCAGCCGCGCTCACACCATCATAAACCGCCCCGACGAACCCGGCCCTCTCCATCGCCACGAACGCCGCCGCCGTCGTCCCCCCCGGCGTCATGACCTCATCCCGCACCTGGTGCGCGCTCCGATCCTTGAGAAGCTCCGAAGTCCCTTCGATGGTGCCTATGACGAGCTTTCGCGCCACATCCCTCGGAATTCCCTCCCGAACCCCGGCCTGTATGAGGGAATCGGCGAAAAGCGCGACGTACGCGGGTCCGCTTCCGTGAAGCGCGGTCGCCGCGTCGAAGAGGCGTTCCGGCAGTTCCATCACCTGCCCGACGTGGCCGAATATCTCGATAAGCAGCGGCAGCGTCTTTTGACCGGCCTCGTTGGCGGTCACGACCGCCGAGCCCAGTCCGACCGAAGCGCACACGTTCGGCATCACCCGGAGGACCGCCGAGCCGGATGGGACGTGTTTCTCCATCGTGGAGATCGGGATCCCGGCGGCTACGCTCGCTACGGCTTTAGCAGAGCCTTCGAGGACGGGCGATATCTCATCGAGAACCTTCGTCACGTCCCAGGGTTTGACGGCGATCACGACGAGGTCGCTCGCCGCGGCAAGCTCCCGGTTCGAGGTGGTCGTCTTTATTCGGTCGTATTTCTCGTAGCGGGCGAGTTGTTCTGAGTGGATGTCGGCGACGACGAGCGCGAAATTTTTCGAGTCGGCGAGTCTCGTCAGGAGCGAGCCCCCGATCTTACCGGCCCCGATGACGCCGATGGTGTCCATTAAAGCTGGTTGAAGAACGCCCGCTCGGCGAGCCGCTTGCGCTCTTCGGCGCTGACCTCGACGTCGCGCGGCGTTAGCAGGAACACGCGGTTCGCCACGGTCTGGATGTTCCCGTCGAGCGCGTAGGTGAGTCCCGCGCAAAAGTCCACCATGCGCCGGGACAAATCCCCGTCCACGCTCTGGAGGTTCAAAATAACGGGCTGCTGGCGCTTGAAGCGGTCGGCGAGAGCCTGGGCGTCGTTGAAGCTGGAAGGTTCGAGGACGCTCACTTTGGCCGGCCTTTGATCCGGGACGGCGCGGAGGTGCGGGGAGTTGGCGGCGGAGCCGTAGCGTTGTCCGGAGCCCTCGCTGCCGAAGAGGTCTCCGAGGGAGGTTCCGAAGGCCGAGGAGCGTTCGGCGCGTCCGAGGCGCCTCACGGCTGGGCTTGGCTCGGCGGCGCGGTCTCTGGCCCCGTTGGCGTAAGGGTCCTTCACGTAGCGGTCCTCTTCTTCCTCGTCGTCGTAGTAATCGTCCTCGGCGACACCAAAGCCGAACCAGGCCGCGACCCGTTCGAGCTGGTCTCTAACTCCCATCCTGCCTCCTTACGGGCCCATCCTCCTCTATCAGCGTTCGCCCGATCCTGACTATCGTGGCGCCCTCTTCGACCGCTACGGCGTAATCACCACTCATCCCCATGGAGAGTTCCGAGAGATCGAAGGCAGGACTCCAGCTTCGTCGTAGACTATCACGTATCTCATTTAACTTCGCGAAAACATAGCGCACTTCCTCCGCCTCTTCAACCATCGGCGCGAGCGTCATGAACCCCCGAACCCGCACCCCCCCACCCGTCCCGGCAGCCGCTTCGAGAAGCTCCTCGATGCCGTCCTCCTCCACCCCGTATTTGGTTTCCTCGCCGCTGACGTTGACCTGGAGCAAGACCTCGATACCTCTGTGATCGGCCCTTTTCGCCAATTCCTTTATCAGGCGGACGGAATCGACCGAGTGGATGAGCGAAACCCTCGGGACGATTTCCCTGGCTTTGCGACGCTGCACATGGCCGATGAAATGCCACTCGAAGTCATCCCCGAAAGACGCCTGCTTCTCGATCAAATCCCCGGAGCGGTTCTCGCCCAGCAACTTCACGCCCGCCTCTTTGAGAGCGGCGATCTGCTCCGCCGAATAGTATTTGCTCGCCACGAGAACCCGGACTTCTTCTCCGACTCGCCCGCTCCTTTCGAGCGCGCCGTCTATATCCTCGCGCACCCGCGCGCGACGGTCCCGTATCTTCTCCGCCGCTACGACCTGGGTCATCCGTCCACCTTCGCCACCGCGGCGAGGCTGCGTCCCGTCACGGGCTTTTGTTTGCGATGGGAGAAAAAAAGGTCGGGTCGGCATCCGGTGCAGAGCCCGAGGTCGTGGATCTCTTCGATCCCGGCGCGATGGAGGTCGATTCTTATCGCATCGGGCAGCGAGAGATGCCCGCCGGAGACGACCTCATCGCCAAACTCGGACACGAACTCTTGCGCGAGCTCGTCGGAGACTTCGTAGCAACAGCGACGGATGCACGGCCCGATGTACGCCGCCGAACCGTCCTCGCCGATTTCCCTAACCGCCTTGCCGGAGATCCCGGAGAGCGTCCCGCGCCAGCCGGAATGGACCATCCCGACGCGGCTCTTGCCGACGAGCGCGACCGGTACGCAGTCCGCCACCCCGACGACGAGGCTCAGGTCTCGCTCCGAGGTGACGAGAGCATCCGCCTCGCCCGCGAAGCCGCCTTCCGAGACGCGAAGCGCCGTGTCGCCGGCGACTTGCTTCACCCAGGCGGAGGTCCTCCCGTCCATCGCCTCGCGGATTCGAGAGAGATTCTCTTCGACGGCGTCCGGATCATCGCCCGCTTTTCTCGAAGTATTCAGGCTGTCGAACGGAGGTTCGGATACGCCGCCCATTCGGGTGAAGAACCAGACCTTTGCGCCTTCGGGTGTGGGATGCGGTTCGACAAAGACTGCGCCCCCGGCTGCGGTCTTCACCGTGCCGGAGGCGGTTTGTTCGGTGCGATTGAACGTCACGCCCGGAGAACCTTTTGGATTTCTAGCGGCCGCGACGCAGGAAGGCCGGGATGTCGAGGACGTCGGCTTCTTCCTCCTGCTGCGCGGGTTCCTCGTCGGGGGGTGGATAGTCGCGCTGCGTCGGCTGCGGCTCGACACGCGCCTCGCGACGCTGGTTGACGACCCTCTGATCGAAGCCGGTCGCGATCACGGTGACGGAAACTTTGTCTCCATACGTGTCGTCCACGACCGCGCCGAAGATGAGGTTCGCGTCCTGGTGCGCGGCCTGGTGGACGATCTCCGCCGCCTCGTTGACCTCGAAGAGCCCGATGTCGGTGCCGCCGGTGATGTTCAGGATGATCCCGGTCGCGCCCTCGATGCTCGCCTCGAGCAACGGACTCGATATCGCCGTCCTCGCGGCCTCCTGACCCCGGCTCTCGCTGCTCGACTCGCCAATGCCCATCAAAGCCGACCCGGAACTCGCCATGATCGTCCGCACGTCCGCGAAGTCCAGATTTATGAGCCCCGGAACCGTGATGAGGTCGGTGATCCCCTGCACGCCTTTCCGCAAAATGTCGTCGGCCATCCTGAAGGCGTCCATCATGCTCGTGCGCTTCTCGGCGACCTGGAGCAGCCGGTCGTTCGGAATGATGATGAGCGAGTCCACGTTTTCCTTGAGGCGCTTGATGCCCTCCTCGGCGTACGTCGAACGCCTGCGCCCCTCGAACGTGAACGGCCGCGTCACGACCCCGACCGTGAGAGCGCCGCCCTCGCGGGCGACCTTCGCGACGACCGGAGCGGCGCCCGTCCCGGTGCCGCCGCCCTTGCCCGCCGTGACGAAAACCATGTCCGCGCCGCGCAGAGCCTCCTCGATCTCGGCCTTGTTCTCCTCGGCGGCCTCCGTCCCGATCTTCGGGTCGGCCCCCGCCCCCAAGCCTCGCGTCAGCTTCTCGCCGATGTGGAGCTTCTGGTCGGCGTCGCACATCTGCAGAGCCTGAGCGTCCGTGTTGATCGCAATGAACTCGACCCCCTGCAAACCAGAGCCGATCATGCGGTTCACGGCGTTGGTCCCGCCACCGCCTATGCCAACCACTTTGATAACCGCCAGATAATTAGTTCCCGCGTCCAACATTCTCCCTAACCCTCCGTCGACTGCTCCGTTTTCACGCCGCCAAATCCTTATCTTCCTCGGAACCAACTCTTGATCGATTCCGCAATGCTACCAAAACTCGTAGCCGCTGCACCTTTACTTTTTGATTTAAGGTTATTGTTTTTGGTCGCAAAGTATAGCAGACCTATAGCCGTCGAATACTGAGGCTTTTGTAAAGGTTTAGTTTTGCCTTTGAGGAGGCGGGGCGTCGCGGTTCGCGCGCGGACGGCGAGGACTTCTTCGGCGAGTTCGGCCATTCCGTCGAGGAGGGAGCCTCCGCCGGTGAGGACGGCGCCGCTTGGGATGGAGTTGAGGAGGCGAGCGTCGTCGAGGGAGTCGCGGACGAATTCGAGGATCTCGCGGGCGCGGTATTCCAGGATCTGGCTGAGGAAGCTCGCGTTGTAGTGGCGGTCGCCGAGGCGGACGGCGGCGACGGAATCCACTATGTCGGAGATCACGGTCCCGTAGCGGACTTTGAGCTTCTCGGCGTCGGAGAAGGATATCTTGAGCCCGTAAGCGGCGTCGGCGGAGAAGCTCTCGCCGCCCAGCGGGACGACGGCTGTGTGAGTGAGAGCATCCCCAACGAAGACCGCGAGGTCGGTGGTGCCGCCGCCGATGTCCATGAGGGCGACGCCGTCTTCGCGGTCGTGTTTGGTGAGAACGGCTTCGGCGGAGGCGAGGGGTTCGAGGACGACCTGCGAGACCTTCACGCCGCAATCCTCGACGGCGTGGAGGAGGTTCTGGATGCTGGAGACCGCGCCGCCCACCACGTGCGCCCGCAGCATCACCTTCCGGGCCGAGAGGCCGAGGGGGTTCTTCACGCCTTCCGAGCCGTCGAGGACGTAGCCGCGGGGGACCATGTGGATCACCTGCTCGTCCTCGTGAAGCTCGATCCGGCGCGCTTCATTCTCCAGTTTCTTGAGGAAACGCGGGGAGATTTGCAGGTTGCGGCCACGGTTGAGAAGCGCGACTTCGGTGTTCATCGAGGAGACGTGTCCGCCCGCGATCCCGACGATGACCCTGCCACCCTCGATGCCGCAATCGTCGAGGGCTTCGGCGACGGAATCGGCGGCGAGATCGCGGTCCACGATCACGCCCCGCTTGAGTCCCCGGCTCGCGGCTTCGCCCATCGACACGACCTCGACCTGGCTCCGGCGGGCATCGACGCGACCGGCCACGGCCACGATCTTCGTGGTCCCGACATCTACTCCCTGCACGAAGGGCCGCGCCACGCTCCCCTAACCTTCGGACTCGCCATCCCCGCCATCGCCCCGGACGATGACCCGATCCGGAGAACGCAGGTCGAACAAGGAGACCTCCGGATGGTCCTCCATCAGATCCACGAGGGCGCGAGCCCGCTCCGCCCCCACGCTCCCCGAAAAAATGACCGAACGACCCCCGACCGTCGCCTCCACGCCACCCGGACCAACACCGTCCACAGAACCAAACCTCGCTCCGTTATCCTCGAAAACCCGCGCGGCCTCCAAAATACTCGACACCTGATCCCCATCCAGTTCCACCCGGCTCAAGTCCTCTCCTCCAAGCCCGGGAAGCTCTTCTCCATCACCGGATAAAATGACCCGTCGTCCATCTACCTCTCCATAAAGGATTGGGCTTCGTTCCTCAACCTCAACTGCAACTATACTCGATTCCCACACTTTCCGCACCCGAGCAGATTCAACCCAGGGATTAGACTCGACCTCCTGTTCGAGCATCCGGGTATTCAGAGTGAGGAGGCTGGAATACTGTGAAACGAAGTCCGACACCTCTGATTCGGGGTACATTCGGGTGCCGGAGACCTCGATGCCGTTAAGAGGAAAAAGGAGGTAGGCGGCAATGAAGACTGCGGCGGCCGTCACGAATGCGGCGACAGCCGAAAGCAGGATCGCCAGGCAAAATCCTTTGACGGCGGGCTCTTTCAAAGGAGGGTCAGGAGTTCCTCTCCGGCGCGGGAGATATCTCCTGCGCCGAGTGTGATCACGGTGTCCTTCGGACCGGAGATCATGCGTAGGATCCCCGGTATGGATCCGGAGTCCGGAACGTAGTAAATGTCGGGGTGGTCCTGAGTCTCGCAGATAGCGTCCACGATGAGCTTCCCGCTCACGCCGGGCTCGGGCATCTCACCGGCTCCGTAGACCTCGGTGACGACGACGGCGTCGGCGGCGGCGAACGCTTCCCCGAACTCGCGGTGGAACTTCCTCGTGCGCGAATAGCGGTGCGGCTGGAAAACGGCGACCACCCGGCCATCCGGCGGCGTGGTGGCTCGGGCCACGTCGAGCGTCGCGAGGACCTCGGTCGGATGGTGAGCGTAGTCGTCCACGACCCGAACCTCCGAGCCGACGCCCTTGAGCTGGAACCTGCGCCGGACGCCGCCGAAGTCCGAGAGGGTGCAAGCCGCTTCGTAAGCGTCGTGGCCGAGCCAGCGGGCGACGGCGACGGCGGCCAGAGAATTGAGGATGTTGTGCCGGCCATGAACGCCCAGTTCCACGACGCCCCGAACTTCGCCGGCCTCGATCAGGCGGTATGAGTTCGAAGACGATATTTCGGCCCGCAGGTCTCCGGTCGAAGCGCCGTAGGTCGTGACTTCGCACGGAGCCGTTTCGGCGAGCCGAAGGCAGTTCGCATCGTCGGCGCAGAGGACGAGGTGGCCGTCCGGGGGCAGTTCCGAGACGAACTTCTCGAAGGTTTCGATCACGTCGTCGAGCGAGGAATAGAAATCCGGGTGGTCGAACTCCACGTTCGTGACGATGGCGGCCTCCGGGCGGAGGTGGAGGAGCGAGCGGTCGCTCTCGTCGGCCTCGGCCACGACGAGACCGGGCCGTCCAACGGCGACGTTCGACCCGATGTCGTTGAGTTCGCCGCCGACGAGAGCGGTCGGGTCCTCGCCCACAGCGCGCAGGACGTGGGTGGTCATGCTCGTGGTGGTGGTCTTGCCGTGCGTTCCGGCGATGGCGATCCCGCGCCCGTCCTCGATGATCGTCGCCAGCGCCGCGGCGCGCGGAAGCACGGGGATCGAACGGCGTCGGGCCTCCAGAAGTTCCGGGTTCGTCTTCGGGATAGCGGTGGAGATCACCACCTGATCCACATCCCCCACCTGGTTTGCGGCGTGACCGATATATACCTCTATCCCGGCCTCGATGAGCCTCTTCGTGTACGGAGATTCTTTTAAATCCGATCCGGTGACTTCGTGGCCCCTGCGCGCGAGGACCTCGGCGATGCCGCTCATCCCGGCTCCGCCTATCCCGATCATGTGTATCTTCATCAGTCCCCCTTTTGTTCGACGGCGAGGAGCCTGTCGGCGACCTCGTCCGCCGCTTCCGGCGTCGCCAGAGCGCGGATACGCCCGGCGAGTGCATTCCTTCTTTTTTCGTCTTCCAGCAAACTTTCGACGATCTCGCGCATCGCCTCCGGCGTCACTTCGGAATCGAGGAGAAGCTCCGCCGCGCCCTTCTCGGTGAAGTAGCGGGCGTTGTGGAGTTGATGGTCCCCCGTCGCGTGTGGAAACGGGATCAGGACCGCCGCCTTCCCCGCCGCCGCGACGTCGAAGAGAGACCCCGCGCCGGCCCGACTCACCACCACCTCCGAGGCCGCGATGTGCTTCCAGATGTCGTCGGCGTATTCGAGGATGACGTGCCTGGGGTTGTCCGTCGAGAGGCGCGAAAAATCACGCTTTCCGGATGCCTGCACGATCGAATACGGGGTCTCTTCCCCAAAAGCCTCGGCAGCTGCGAGGTTGATCTTCAAAGCTCCCCCGCTCCCCCCGAAGATGAAGACGACCGGCGGCCGGAGCCCGAGTTCGGCCAAAGCTTCGTCTTTGGAGGTCTCGAAGAACTCCGCGCGGGTCGGCATCCCGACGGTCTTCGCGTCTTTCAAATGTTCGTTCGCTTTCGGGAAAGTCGTGAGGACTTCCTTCGTGAACCGGCTCGCGAAGCGGTTGACCCGTCCCGGCACGGAGTTCTGCTCGTGGAGGAATGTCGGTATTTTCAGGGTGTTCGCCGCGATGACGGCGGGCGCGCTGGCGTATCCGCCCACCCCGAAGACCGCCGCGGGACGAAACTTTTTCAGCGTCCTCCGGCAGGAGATCACGGCCCGGAAGAAGAGAAAAGCGGCCCGGACACGCTCGACCGGGCTTCCGGCGAAGCCGGCCAGCGGCAGAGAATGGAGTTCGTAGCCGGCGTTTGGGACGAGGGCGCTTTCGATGCCGCTTTCGGCTCCTATGAACTCGACGGTCGCGCCGCGCTCGCGCAGACGTTCAGCCACGCAGAGCGCGGGGATCGCGTGTCCCCCCGTCCCGCCTCCGGCGATCACTATTCGTGGCGCGCGGCTTTGCTTCCCTTGCTCGCTCACTGTCCTCCGAGATCCGGTAGAGGATGCCGACCGCGGCGAAAGACGCCAGCAGGCTCGACCCTCCGTAGCTTATGAACGGCAGCGTTATGCCGGCCAGCGGCAAGACTACCATCACGGCCCCCATGTTGAACACCGCCTGCACGCAGAGCGCCGTGGTGAGGCCAGCGGCCAGGCAACGAGCCATAATCGACGGCGCGTGGAGCGAAATGTTGAACCCGGCGATGGCTATGAACCCGAAGGCCGCTATAACTATCGTCATCCCGAGCAGCCCGAGCTCCTCCCCGACGAGGGCGAAGATCATGTCCGTCTGGATCTCCGGCACCGAGGAACTCTGTCCGCCGCTCCCCGCCCCGGAACCGAAGAAGTCTCCGGCCTTGATGGCGACCATCGACTGGACGATCTGATACCCTGACCCATCGGCTGCGGACCAGGGATCCAGAAAAGTCATGAACCGCTGCCTCCGGTAGGGCTCTATGAGCATGATGGCGAACAGGGCCGCGAACCCGGCGACGCCGCAGAGAACGAGATCCCTCGTCCTCACCTCCGAGGCCCAGAGCGCGCCCGCCGCGCCCGCGAGCAGCACCACCGAGGTCCCGAAGTCCGGCTCGACGAGCACAAGGATGAACAACGCCCCGACGGCGAGCAATGGTCGGATCGGCACTCCGGATCCAGGAGGCGTCCGGGCGAGGGCGCAGCTCAAGGTGAGTACGGCGGCTATCTTGGCGAACTCCGACGGCTGGAAGCTTATGAATCCCACGTCGATCCAACGCCTCGCTCCCCCTGCTTCCTGCCCGATCCCCGGAACCAGAACCAAAACCAAAGTCGCCAGCGTACCGAAATAGAAAGGGGCCGCGAACTTCCTCCAGGTCGTGTACCGCACCCGACTCGCCAGGACGAAAACCAGGACGCCCAGCGCGATATGCCCCACGCGCGCGAATAAATAGTCCGTCCCGAATTCCCGGTAGGTCGCCGAATAGACCATGACGAGCCCAAGCAGCGAGAGGCCGAGCGTAACGAAGAACAGGTTCGCGCGCAGCGAAGTCATCCACCGACCGCCCCCCGCCTCGACGACACGCCCCTCGCCATCTCCGCGAAAGCCTCGCCGCGCTCGGAGTACCCGGCGAACTGATCGAAGCTCGCGCACCCCGGCGAGAGCAAAACCGCGTCGCCCCGTTTCGCCAGCCACGCGGCTCTATCCACAGCTTCCGCAAGGTTCGGGACAAGATGGGAAGCGTACCCCTCGCTCTTCAGGTACTCGAAGACGCGCGGGCCGGCCTCGCCCTGGCAGATCACAGCTCGGCAAACTCCCAACTTCGGCAGTATCTCGGCGAAGTCGGTGTCTTTTTCCGAGCCGCCGAGGATGAGGACGACCGGCCTCCGAAAGCTCCCGAGAGCCGCCGCGACCGCCGCCGGGTTCGTGGCTTTGGAATCATCCACCCAGAGTACGCCGTCTTCCTCTGCGACGACCTCCATCCTGTGCGGCTTGAGCTTGCACCCGATCAGCCCTTCCCGGATACCTTCGAGCGTGGCTCCGAGCTTCCGGGCCAGAGCGGCGGCGAAAAGCGCGTTTTCGTGGTTATGTCGTCCCGCGAAATGAAGGTCTCTCTCCGAGGCTATCTCCTCACCGTGAAGGAAGAGTCGCTCATCCCGAACCGCCGTCTGTCCTTCGCCGACGACGACCACGGTTCCGGCGGAGAGCCCCGGCGCGGCTTCGACGCCGACCGTGTCTCCGGCGCTGACGAGCGCGATATCTTCCGGACCCTGTCCCTCGAAGATACGCAGCTTGTCCTCGACGTACTCCTCGAAGGACGTGTGCCAGTTGAGGTGGTCCGGGCGAACGTTTAGCAGAGCCGCCGCCTCGAAGCCCGGCTCGCCCATGTAGTGGAGCTGGAAAGAGGAGAGTTCGAGGACGAGAGTCCCGGTTTCTCGAACCTCATCGAGACATCCGCACAAGGCGCGCCACGAGTTTCCGGCGACCGTGTGGGCGATGTCCGAAGCGTCGAGGATGGAGCGGAGCATGTCCGCGACGGTCGTCTTTCCGTTCGTCCCGGTGACGGCGGCGACGCGAACATCGTCTCCGAGCATCTCCAGTCCCAGTCCGGTTTCGGAGACGATGGGGACGCCTCTCGATTCCGCCTCCGACAATATCCCGCTCTTCGGGGGGATCCCGGGACTGGCCACGATCCGATCCACGCCTTCAAGGACCTCCGGCCCCGCGCCGAGAACGCCTTCGACCCCGAGGTTTTCGACCACGGCTCGCAGGTTTCCCCCGGTGTTCTTGTCGGCGAGAAGCACATTTCCTCCTCTTCCAATGAGGACACGCGCCGCCGCTATGCCGGATTCTCCGAGACCGTAGACGAGGGAACGCAAGGTCTACACCGAGTTGTAGAGGAACAGGTAGTAGATGATAAAGCCGAGCGCGGCGAAGGCGGACTGGATGATCCAGAACCGCACGACCACTTTATTCTCCTCCCACCCGATGAACTCGAAGTGGTGGTGGATGGGCGCCATCTTGAATACCCGGTGGCCGGTTATCTTGAAGACCACGACCTGAAGCATCACGGACAACGCCTCGACGACGAAGAGCCCTCCGATGATCGGCAACAGCATCTCGGTCTTTGTCAAAACCGCCGCCGCCGCGAGCATCCCGCCTATAGCCAACGACCCCGTGTCCCCCATGAACACCTGCGCGGGATGCGAGTTGTACCAGAGGAACCCGACAATGGCCCCGACCATCGCGCCGCAAATGATGGCGAGGTCATACTGCCGCTCCAGAAACGCTATCGCGGTGTAGCAGAGAAGCGCGATGCCCCCTGCCCCCGCCGCGAGGCCATCGAGGCCGTCCGTCAGGTTCACGGCGTTCGTCGTCCCGACGATGACGAAGAGCATCAGCACACTGAACAGCGCGACCCCTACCACCCCCGGCCCAAGCACGAGGTTCGTCGGCAGTCCTGGAACGATGACGTTCTGCGTAACGCCCACGAAATACAACGCGAGTACGTCCGCAAGTAAAACCGAGAGCGAGAGAAGCAGGAACTTGTACTTTGCGCTCAAGCCTTCGCTGTGGCGTTTGGATATCTTCTGCCAGTCGTCGTAGAGTCCGACCCCGGCGGCAGCCGCCACCAGGATCAAAGTCGTCAACGTGGCCGGGTTGAGACGCGCCACCACGACGAGCGCCGCCACCATCCCGAGCAGAATCACGACTCCCCCCATAGTCGGCGTCCCGGCCTTGATCAAGTGCGTCTGCGGCCCATCTTCCCTGACGAACTGCCCGAACTTCTTCGTCTGCAAAAACTCTATGAACTTCGACCCGAGGGCGACGGTTACGAGAAAGGCGATCCCCGCCCCAAGCACAACGCTAAACAAGAGCTAACCTTTCTCTCAACTTGAGAGTTAAAACATCGAGACCGACGCCTCTGGACCCCTTGACGACGACGAAATCGTTGGGCCGCAGCCATTCTTCGAGTCCCTTCGCCGCCGACCCGGCGTCTTCGAAGAAGAGGGCTGTTCCGGCGAACGTCTCGGCATACCAGCGAGCCTCTTCGCCGACGCACACTAGAAGATCCACACCGGCTTCGTCGGCCTGTTCTCCGGCCTCGCGATGGAAAGCGCGAGCGTCCTTTCCGAGTTCGAACATCCCTCCCAATACAACCACGAAGCGTTTCTCCTGTCGGGAGGCTTGCCCGGCTCCGTACTTCAACACGGCGGCGACGGCGACCGGGGAAGCGTTGTAGGAATCGTCGTAGACGATGATTCCATCCCGCAAACGGTAAAGTTCCCCGCGCAAGCCGGTGCGCCGCAACCTCGCCACCCCATCGGCGCACTCTTTGAGGGTGAGGCCGAGGGCGACACCGCCCCCCATCGCGGCCAGTATCGGCTGCACGAGATGCGTCCCGAAAACAGGAGTGCGAACTTCGACGGGCTCACCTTTCATGTTCGCCGCAAAGCGAATTCCTTCTTCGACCTCTTCGATCTCCGAAGCCCGAAGGACCGCTCCGTCGCCTCCGAAGGAGATCCTGCGCGAAAACCCCCGCCCAAAACCAACCGCCGCATCAGGCGCGTCGACCGGAAATATCAGCGAACCGTCCTCGGACAGACAATCGGCAAGCTCACCCTTAGCTTCAGCCAGAGATTCGAGGCTGCCGAATGAATCTAAATGGACGGGTGATATCGCGGTCAGAACCCCCACTTGAGGTGGAGCTATATCGCAAAGAGCTTTTATGTCTCCGGGGTGGGTGGCGCCCATTTCGAGGACGAGGACTTCGGTTTTCGGGTCGGCGGAGAGGACGGTCAGGGGGAGCCCGATCTCGTTGTTGAAGTTCCCTGCGGTCGCGGAGACTTTCTTCCCCGTCGAGCGGAGGATCCCGGCGAGCGCGTCCTTCGTGGTGGTCTTGCCGACGGTGCCGGTTATACCGACGATGACGGGAGGTTCGATGTCATCACGCCGCAAGTTCCACCGGGCGAGGTCCTGGATCGCCTCCAAAACGTCTTCGACGACCAGCGTCGGGACTTCGAGCGGACGGTCGGCGACCGTGGCGACTGCTCCGTTCTCGATGGCCGCGCGCGCGAACTCCGCCCCGTCCACGCGGCCCTTGAGGGCGAAGAACAGATCCCCCTCGCGCAGCGTCCGCGAGTCCACGGAGGCGCCGGAGGCGAGCGCGTTTCCGTCGCCCGAGACGAGTTGCGCCCCGATCACCTCTGCGGCCTGCTTCAGAGGCACGGGCTTCATGACGCGCCCCCCGCGTCGTCCGGCGGGACGTTGAAGTAGCTCAGGGTGAACCTCATGACTTTCTGGAACGCCGGAGCGGCGACGCGCTCGCCCCAGATCGACTTCCGGGGCTCGTCCACGACGATGAGGGTCAGGTATTCGGGGTCGCTCGCGGGCGCGAATCCTATGAATGATGCGTAGTATTCTTCGCCGTAGGTCCCGGTTTCGGGGTCCACTTTCTGGGAGGTTCCGGTCTTTCCGGCGACGGTGTATCCGGGGACCTGGGCGCGATGGCCCGTCCCGCTTTCGACGACGCTTTGCAACATTCCGCGTACTATAGTCGAGGTTTCTTCGCTTATCATGCTCGGATCGGGCTGGGGCCGGGTTTCTCTCTGGATTATATGCGGCTCGACCCGGCTGCCGCCGTTGATGAGCGCGGCGTAGCCGGCGGCGAGTTGCAGGGGCGTCATCGTGAGCCCCTGACCGATCGGGATGTTGCCGATAGAGGCTCCGCTCCATTCCTCGAAGCGAGGAACCTTCCCGGCATCCTCTCCCCACAGGTCCACCCCGGTCTTCTGTCCGAAACCGAATCGGTGAATGTACTCGTCTATAAGTTCCCCGCCCATGATCTGCGCGATCTGAACCGTCCCGACGTTGCTCGACCTTTCCAGTATGTCTTCCGGGGTCATCGTCTCCGCGGGGTGCGGCATCGAGTCGTGTATTATGCGGTCAGCGACGGGGATTTGGTCCGGGACGGTGAACATGCTGTCCTCGTCGATCCCGCCTTCTTCGAGGGCGGCGGCGATGGTGAAGGGCTTGAAGGTCGAGCCCGGTTCGTAGGGGTCGGTGAGGACGCGGTTCCTCTGGGCTTCGGCGGAGGCGGAGTTGAACTCGTTGTTGTCGTAGCTCGGGTGGTTCGCGAGCGCGACGATCCCACCGTCCTCGACGCTCATGACGAGCCCGACGGCGTTGTCGGCGCGATTCTCCTCGACCGTTTCCCTCAGAGCAGCCTCGAGTTCCTCCTGAACCGCCGAATTCAAGGTGAGGTTGACGTCTTCGCCGGAAGCGAGGGTTTCATCGTAGCGAGCTTCGACGCCGCCGAAGGCTTCGCCGTAGTCTCCCACGTGACCGATGGTCTGGCTGGCGAGCGAGCCGTCCGGGTAGACCCTCTCGGCGGAAGGTTCGAGAAAAACCCCTTCGATATCCAGGGACGCGACCTCCTCGGCGACGTGTGGCTCGACGGTGGATATCACGCTGTACCCGCGCGGCTCTCCGTCCTCGCCGCGTCCTTCGAGAAGGTCCTCTATTTCACGAACGCTTTGATCCGTGGTCGGCGAGAGGATTTCGGCGAGTTCCCTGGAGGCGGAGTCGGGGTCCTCGACCTGATACGGTGTCGCCACCACTTTCACGACTTCGATGCTGGTCGCCAGCTCGCGCCCGTCCGCGCTCAGGATGCTCCCGCGCTCATGGAGCGGCTGAGAGGCGCCTTCCATGGAGAGGACCTCGAAACGCGGCTCTTCGGCGAGGGTCATGTGGACGGCGCGTCCGAGGAGGAGCAGGCTAGCCAGGGAGAATGCCGCAAGGACAGCCGCGACCCTCCGCCTCCCGATGGCTCGGGCGCCGCTGCTCGACGAGGAGCGGCCGGAATAGCGGGAAGCGCCGCTCGGGCGACTTCGGGGGAATTCGATGACCCTCGCGCCGGAAGACTTGCGACGCGGGTTTCCGGAGCGAGGGGAACGGCTTCCGGAGCCGTTGCGCCCGCTCGTGGAGCGTCCACGGGAATCCCGCCGGGGCTTCGCCCGGACTTTACCGGATTCCCTCCGCTTCCCGTTGCTCGACACCTGCGTTTCCATCCTCCCCGTTGCTGCCATAAACCCTTAAATCCGTCGCGCCCGCGTCCCTCATACCGAGTCTCTCCCCGGCTAAAGTCCGGATCCTGCCCGACCCGGAAAGCTCCGCGACGCGAACTTCGAGGGCTTCGCGCTCGGCCTCGGCCAGCGAGAGGTCCTCCTCGAGCGCCGCCGTCCTCTCGCTGACTCCCGCCGAAACGGTGTGCAGATACACGCTCCCCATCATGAGCGCGACAGGCACCAAAACGAGAGATATGAAGCCGCGACGCCTGAGGGCCGCCTTCCTGCGAGCGGCTTTGTCCGACTTCCTCGGCGACGGCCTCCGCTCGGGTGGATACTCGGCCGGACGATGCTCCGGTAGATGCCCCCACCCGTTGTAATTCGGAGCGGCCATCAGGCTCTGTCCTCCAGAGGCTCGGAGGTCCGGGTAGCGACTCGCATCCTCGCCGACGCGCTTCGGGGGTTTCGGTTCACTTCCTCGCGCGACGGACGAAGAACCGCTCCGCGGCGGAAGATCGGACTCGCCCCGCACACGCAGACCGGAAGGTCCGGCGGGCACACGCACTTCCCCTCCCGCTCCGCCATGAACCGCTTGACCGTCCGGTCCTCCCCGGAGTGGAATGTGATCGCCACGAGGCGCCCGCCCGGTTTCAAAAGCTCCTCGACCGCGCCGAGCGCCCGGTAAAGGCCGCCGATCTCATCGTTCACGTGGACGCGCACGGCCTGGAAGACTCGCTTCGACGGGTTTCCGCCCCGCTCCGCCCAGCCGACCGCGGCGCGAACGGCGTCGGTCAGGTCCGACGTGGTGGAGAGCGGCCGGCGAGAGATG
>JBOHBL010000832.1:0-4423 GCA_050698295.1 Rubrobacteraceae bacterium
GTCGCGCAGTACGTCGGGCTTGTTCTTGTTGGCGACGATGACGCAGGCGGGTATGCCGGTGCCATAGAACAAGCCGGGCGGCAGGCTGATGATCGCCTCGATCGCGTCGTCCTCGATGAAGATCTCCCGGATGAGCCTCTCCTTGCCGCCGCGAAACAGCACGCCGTGGGGCATGACGGTAGCCATGCGGCCGTCCGGCTTGAGGCTGGCGAGCATGTGCTGCACGAACATGAGGTCGGCCTTCTTGCCGGTCTCGGGACACCACTCGCGGAAGCGGCTGGGAAAGGCCACGTTGGCGCGGCTGTAATTCTGCGAGAACGGAGGGTTGGCAAGCACCCGGTCGAACTTGCGAACCTGGCCGTTCTGAAGAATCTGCGGGTCTTCCAGCGTATCGCCGTTCTCGATGGTGAAATTGGTGATGTTGTGGAGCAGACCGACTCACAATGTCTGCGACATATGGCTGGAGCTAGGCTGATGGTCCCACCCTACAGCTCAAGCTCTTCTCTTACTTGCACGCCCTTTCTCTACCGCCCCTGAGAAGGCTACGTCAGGCCCGGTCGTTCAACATGCGTGCCGCCTCAACCAAGGCTTCTCGGAAGGAACGAAACTGATCTCGGCCGAGTTCGCGTTCGATCTGCCGTTCTGCGTCCCGCGCAGCCAGACGCACTGTGTCCTCGAGCTTCATGCCTTTTGCCGTCAAGCGGATGAGGCGGCTCCGCCTATCCGCTGGGTCAACGTCTCGCCGGATGTATCCCTGGCGCTCGAGATCTCCGAGAAGGTCGTTGACCGTTTGCTTTGAGATCTGTACCTCCTCGGCGAGGTCGGTCGGGCGCATGCCATCGAGTGTAGGATGTCTAAACAGCGACACGTGCGAGCTTCCGAGATCAACGTACCCAGCCTCCTTTACGGCCTCGTCGATGTGGTCTCGGACGCCCTTCCACGTAGCGCGCAGGAGAGCACCTACCCAGGGACCTGTAGATGGCCTTGACACAATCATAACGATACAGTATCTTTAATAGTACGTAAACCGTACTACTGAAAGGAGGAGAAATGCAAACACAGCAGGGCCTCTACGTGCCCGATGGCAAGCACCGCTTTGAGGAAGAGCTGAAGATCTGGGGCGTCATTCCGCTGCAGATCAAGGTCTCGACTGAGGACACGGATGGCGCTCTTTTTGTCTTCGAGCACGCCGACATGGGTAAAGGCGGGCCTCCGCGCCATTTCCACTACGAGCAAGATGAGTGGTTCTACGCGATGAAGGGCGACTTCGCCTTTGAGGTTGGTGACGAGCAGTTCACGCTGCGTCCCGGTGATTCGCTGTTCGCGCCTCGCATGGTCCCGCACGTCTGGGCGTACATCGGCGAGACCCCGGGGACGCTGCTCTTGGCCGTTCAGCCTGCTGGTTCGCTCGAAGCGTTCTTCCGACAGGGTTGCGAGATGAGCACGCTGCCTACGCCGGAGGAAGCGGATCAACTGTTCGCCGCTCATGGGATGAAGGTCGTAGGTCCTCCTCTCGAAGTTGACTGAGCGTCCAGCGGGGAAGGGATGGCGGACATTCCTGTAGCCGCTAGCGACTCCGCATAACATGCCGCTGCACCTGACGCTCGCTACGCTCCGCGGGTGCGCTGAGAAGACATCGCTGGGACTGGCTGCTATGTAGCCTCCGCGTTAGTAAACAGGAGCTGCTGCAGCTCATCGGGACGCCTGGGCTGCCGAGTTGTGTACTCGTCCAGTTTGACGAACTTCACCCATCCATCCTCACCGAGAACCTCGCTGAGATCAAAGAGCTTGAGTTGGGGCACGAGGATAGAGGTCTCGAACAGCGTATGCCCCTTCACCCGGCGCAGCCGGCCGACGGCGCCAGTGCCAGTTGCGGGGGCGCACTCTACCTCGTAGCGGGAGAGCGCCTCTCCGTCGTATTCGACGGTTAGCTCGTCTTCGCCCACCCAGACGGCGACCTCCATCCCGGCAAGCCCCTCCTCGGCATAGAGCCGGTGGCGTTGGAGGACGAGATAGCCCAGGCCGTCTACGGTGCGCGTGTGGCGGGCCAGGAAAAACGCCCGCTGTAGGTCCTCCTCCTGAAAGCGCGGCGTCTTGACCCAGGAGAGTACCGCTGAGGGCGAGCGCCTGCCCTCCTTGCGGTGCTGGTGAGCATAGTGCTCCTGGAGATTGTAGTTGTGCATCCAGCGATCATGTTCTTCGAGTAGCTCCGGCCAGTCCTCAGCGTTTGCAAAGTAATAATCTGCAATTCGCCTCTGCACGTTCCAGGTGGTTTCCAGGTAGGATTGCCACGGTTGGCCCTTCTCGATCTCCAGTTTTCGGATGCCAAGAGCCCGGTAGATGGCCTGAGCCCGGTTTGCGAGGAAGATCGAGCCGGAGTCTGTGATGAACGCCTCGGGCGGGCCGTACTCCTGAACCGCCTGGTAGAGAACGGCGAGAAAAGCGTTAAGATCCTGCCTGCGGATAACCGAGCTTGCCAGCACCGCCCGGCTGTAGTTCTCCAGAATCGTTACAACATAGACCATGCCCTCGGCGAGCAGCTCCTCGTCGAGCATGTCCAGGTAACGCACGTCCGCGGTCCAGTATTCGTGGTGCCGGTTGGATGCGAAGGGCATCTCCTTTTTGGCTCCACCGCCGCTGGCTTCGCCTGGCTTCTCGTAGCCGTAAATCTCTCGAACACGAGCTAGTATTCTGCCGCAGGTGGCGCGGCTGAGATCGAAGCCTTTCTGCTTGAGTGCCGAGTAAACCCTGAACGCGCCGATCTCCGGGTTCTGAGCCAGCTTCCTGACTTCCTCAATGGCGGCGATGGTTACCTTCCTTACCCCGGCGGGCCTTCCGTGGGGTTTGTCCTTTAGCCCTTTCGCGCCTTCCTCCCTGAACCTGTCCAGGGCGCGGTAGACGGTCGCGCGGTGGATTTCGAGGTAACCGGCTATGGCCTTCACGGACCAACCGTCCACCCTCAGCTCCACGATCGCCGCTCTTCGTTCGGCAGAGTCTTCCATCTCGTGGTAAGGAGGATAGTTCCGCTCCAATCTCAAGGGCAAAGCCTGCTCGTCGAGTACCTTCTTGACGGAGCGCACGTCGGGTTTGTGACCGAAGCAAGCTCGAATTATGTTGGCTATCTCGTTGGTGTTGAACGGCGGGTACTCTGCCTCGAGATCCACGATGAAGCGTCTTACGGTATCGGAGAGCTGCCCGCGCCTGGCCTGCTCTTTGGAGATAAAGCTCTCCATACCGTACTCTCTGAAGCCTTCGATCCTGCGGCGCAGGGTACTCTCGGAGACCCCGACCTCTTCAGCGCGTTCGGGTACGGAAGTGTTGAAGAGAACGGGCTGACGTATGCGCTCGTACTCGACTTGCTCGGGCCACCAGCACAGCGGCAGTATCTGTTGGAAGTCGTCGGTGGGCTCTACCTGCGGGCGCTTTTCGGCCATGCGCTTTCCCCCTCCATCCTGAGCGGCGCAGGCCGTTCTCCCGCTCTACCGGAGTCATTCCCGGCGTGTCCTCACCGCGAGCGAGCACCGCGACAATACTGTTGAAGACTAGCAGGATGCCACGAGCGACAGCCCGAGGCTAGTGCAGAGCTGTTCTGGAAGTTCAAGCAAAGGGTCCCGAGCCTACCGATTCTCCTTCAGCGTGGCTCCAGCCATGTGTCGCAGACATTGTGAGTCGGTCTGCCCTGTCTTTCGTGTATCGGACCCGAACGCTCGGCGAGGCGGCCTCCGGAATGCCCGGTATGCAAGGCGATGATCTCCGCCGCTATCGCGATGGCCGTCTCCTCCGGCGTCCGGGAGCCGATGTCGAGCCCGACGGGACTGGATATTCTCGAAAGCTCTTCGTCCGAAACACCTTCCTCTTTGAGACGCGCCGTCCGGTTGTCGTGCGTCCTTCGGCTCCCCATAGCCCCGATGTACCCAGCCTCGGTGTTCAATGCTTCCTTGAGGACCGGAACATCGAACTTCGGGTCGTGGGTGAGGACGCATATGACCGAGCGCTTGTCCACCTCGGCGGTCTTCAAGAACTCGTCGGGCCACCCGACGACGACCTCGTCGGCGGTCGGGAAGCGTTCCTTCGTGGCGAAGACGGGCCTCGCGTCGCAGACCGTCACCCGGTATCCCATGAACTTCCCGATGCGCGCGACCGCCCCCGCGAAGTCAATGGCCCCGAAAACGTACATCCTCGGAGGAGGCGCGAACGACTGAATGAAGACAGAGACATCCTCCATCCGCCTTTGTCCGCGAGGGCCGAGATGGATGGTGTTCGTGCGCCCGCCTTCGAGAAAACCGCGAGCGGCCTCGACGATGGCTTTGTCGAGGTCGGCGTTCCCGGCGGCTCCGGTGTGGTCATCGGGCGTGACGAGGAGCTTCGAGCCGAGGCCCGGCCCCTCGATTATGGTGGCTATGGCGACCGGGGATTGCTCGGC
>JBOHBL010000833.1:0-4144 GCA_050698295.1 Rubrobacteraceae bacterium
GCCTCAACCGCGCCGGGAACCGCGAGGTCCGGGTAGTAGGTGACGTACGCCGATTCCACGCCCCGCAGCGCGTGCGCCCACGTCGCCTCGTCTTCCCAGTCGAACGGCGGCTCGCCGGAGCGAGAGCCGATCCGCGCCGGCACGCCGCGCTCCCTGAGACGCTCCACCACCCGACGGCCGGTCTTGCCCGTTCCGCCGAGGACCAGCGTCGTCTGTTGCGTGTTTCCCGTCATTGTCGCCTGTGCTTTTTCAGGCTCCACCATTTCTCCTCGGAACGCTTTGCTTGCGTTGGAAACATACCGTCCGCCTTGCGGCAGAGCATCGTCCAAAAGGTGGAGCGGAGGGTGGAGATCCTCAGATATATAGCGAGTCAGCACTTCAGCAAAAAGCTGACCGGCTGACACGCCGACAAGCGCGGGTTGTGGAAGCCCATGCTTCCGCAATCCGCTGTAAACCGGCGGCGTAGCTTATCCAGCCTCGGAAGCCGCCGTGTCCGCAGCAGACCGCTCGCGAAGGTATGCGCCGGTGAGGGAGTCGTTCGCGTCGAGAAGCCGCATTGGCGTGCCTTCGAAGACGACTTCGCCGCCGCCTTTGCCGGCCTCCGGGCCGAGGTCTATGATCCAGTCGGCGTTCCCAACTACATCGAGGTTGTGCTCGACGACGACGACCGAGTTCCCGCCGTCCACGAGCCGGTCCATGATGCCGAGCAAACGCCCCACGTCGGACATGTGCAACCCGGTGGTCGGCTCGTCGAGCACGTATATATTCCCGTCCTTGCGCAACTCGCTCGCAATTTTTATCCGCTGGCGCTCTCCTCCCGAGAGCGTGCTCAACGGCTGTCCCAGCGTGAGGTAATCGAGGCCGACGTCATGGATGGCTCTCAGCGTGTCGAGTATCTCCTCCTCGAAGAAACCGAGCGCGTCGCGCGCGGTCATCCCGAGCGCCTCCGCTATGGACCTCCCGCGCAGCGTGTGGCCGAGCGCCTCGTCGTCGAAACGCTTTCCGCCGCACACCTCGCAGGGAGTCTTTAACGGCTCGAGAAAGGCGAGGTCGGTGTGGATGAAGCCGAGTCCCCGGCAATTCGGGCAAGCCCCTTTGGAATTGAAGCTGAAGAGCGCCGGGCTGACATCGTTGGCGCGGGCGAAGAGGCGGCGTATGTCGTCCATGATGCCGGTGTACGTGGCGGGGTTCGACCGGATGGACCTCCCGATGGATGATTGATCTATGACCACCGCCTCCGGATAAAGCTCCGGAAACACGCCGTTTACGAGCGTGTTCTTTCCCGAACCCGCCACGCCCGTCACCGCCGTGAGAACGCCCTCGGGAACGTCCACCGACACGCCTTTCAGATTATGGAGCGTCGCGCCGACGATGGGGAGATAGCCGGTCGGCTCGCGATAGTGTTTCTTGAGCGGGGATGACTCCCTCATACAACGCCCGGTCGGCGTATCGGCTTCGAGCAAGCCCGCGACGTTTCCCTCGTAGACGATTTCTCCTCCCCTGATTCCGGCGCGCGGGCCGATATCCACGACGTGGTCGGCGATCTCTATGACATCGGGGTCGTGTTCGACGACGAGCACGGTGTTTCCCTTGTCGCGCAGCTTTCGGAGCAAATCATTCAGACGATGAACGTCGCGAGGATGAAGCCCGATGGTCGGCTCGTCGAAGATGTACATCATGTCGGACAGGCTGCTCCCGAGGTGCCGGACCATCTTTATGCGCTGCGATTCCCCGCCTGAGAGCGTGGACGTCTCGCGATCGAGGCTGAGATACCCGAGTCCGATGTCCACCAAATTTTGCAACCGTTCGACGGCGCCGGACACCATCGGCGCGGCTACGGGGTCTTTTATGCAACCCACGACCTCGACGAGATCCCCGACTTCCATCGCGGCGAAGTCGGCGATGTTCCGTCCGTCTATTTTGCAACTGCGGGCCGCTTCATTGAGCCGCGTCCCGTCGCAGGCGGGGCAATGCTCGACGGACACGAAGCGCCGCAAGGTGTCGCGCTTCGCGTCGGAGGCCGCGCCTCCCTCCTTGTTAATGTGGAGCCGGTTGAACATGTCCACCACGCCCTCGAAGTTGTCCCGCTTGATGAAACCGGAGAGGGTCTTCAACTCGATCTTCCCGGGCTTTCCATACAGCAGCGTCCCCCATTCCTCGTCCGTGTAGTCCGAGAGCTTCTTCCCGGTGTCGAAGAAGCCGGAGTGTGCGTATATCGTCCACCGGTATGACCCGACCTTGAATTCGGGGTGGAGCATCGCGCCCTCGTCCAGCGCCTTCGTCTTGTCGAAGAACTTGGCGAGATCGAGGGCCGTCTTCTTCCCGATGCCCGAGCATTCGGGACACATGCCCTCGGGGTCGTTGAAGGAGAAGGCGTTCGAGTACCCGACAAACGGACGACCAACGCGCGAAAACAAAAGACGGAGCATCGCGTGGATGTCGGTGATCGTCCCGACCGTGGAGCGGGAATTTCCGCCGATGCGTCTCTGGTCCACGACCGCCGCCGTCGAGAGGTTCTCGATGGCGTCCGCGTCCGGCTGGCCGTACTTCGGCAAACGGTTGCGGATGAACGTCGTGAACGTCTCGTTGAGTTGCCGCTGCGCCTCCGCCGCCAGCGTGTCGAAGACGAGCGAAGACTTCCCCGAACCCGAGACGCCGGTGAAGACCGTGATCCCCCGCTTCGGTATCCTCAACGAAACGTCGCGCAAGTTGTTCTCGCGGGCGCCCGAACCTCGATGAATTCCTGCCTCACGGTCTCACTCCTCGCCACGAATGCGTTGATTTCCCCGAAAGCCTAACCGACAATGGTGACAGCAAGCGTCACCTACTTTGGAGATCGGGAGAAAAGCGTGTCGCGGACGGCGAGGCTTTTGGAGCTTTTGATCCGGGTACAAACGAAGCCGCGTTTCACGGCGAAGGAACTGGCCGGGGAGTTCGGGGTTTCCAGGCGCACGATGCTCCGGGATCTCGGCGCGCTCTCGGAGATGGGGGTGCCGCTGCGCTCGACGCCGGGACCGGGGGGCGGGTACTCGCTGCCGAGGGGTGGAAGGAGGCTTTCTCCCTCTTTGACGGTGGACGAGGCTCTGGCGTTGATCGTCTCATACGAGGCGTTTTTGCGATACTCGGAATCCCCCGTCGGAGCCGAGAACCTCTCCGCGGTCACGAAGCTCCGGGCCTCGTTGCCGCCGGACGTGGTGGGTGAACTCGACACAATGCGGCGTCACGTCGCCGTCCTCGAACCGGTGCGCGAGTACGAAGCGCCGCTTCTCGGGGAGATTTTTCGGGCGGCGGTCGAGGGGACGCATTTAAGAATCGTCTACGACTCCGCCTCCGGACTCTCCGAGCGCGTCATCTATCCTTTCGGTGTCTTCGCCTCCCGGGGTTTCTGGTACTGCGCCTGCCACGACTACCGGCGGGGGAAGAAGGTCTCCTTGAGGGCGGATCGCTTCCGAGAAATAGAACCCATCGCGGGCTTCGACCGACCTCCGCGCGTCCCGCTCGACGAGTGGGTCAAAGAAGGCGACGACGGAGACGGTGAAGCACTCGAAATAAAGGCTCACGTCAGCGAGCGGGGGATGAAGAGCTTCGAGTTGGCTTCATTGTTTGGCCGGATCGAGGCGGACGAAAGCGGACGTATAAACGCCGCGATCCCGCTTTCAGGGATCGACTTCTATGCGGCCCGCTTGTTAAGCGTGGGGACAGACGTGATCGTGGAGTCGCCGCCCGAACTCGTGGAAGCCATGCTTCGGAAGGCGAAAGAGGTCATCGAAATCTACGACCGGGGGTCGATTTCCCGGAATCACACGAGCGCCGGAGATTAGTGGAGCAAATGCGCCAATAGTCCGATCCTTCCGGGAGCGTGATCTGCCATCTTGATTCGGCTCCTCTTCGGAGTAACCTTATGCTTGAGAAACCTGGATCCGGAGCAGCCCCGTGCCACACGATATCGTGACGACGAAACTGCGCGCGCCCCAGCCGCGCCCGAACCTGGTGGCGCGCCCGCGCCTGCGCGAAACCCTCGCCGACGACGAGGGACGCAAGCTCACGCTCGTCTCCGCCCCGGCGGGTTTCGGGAAAACCACCCTGATCAGCGACTGGCTGGCCGACCGCTCGGGGAGCGAAAGGTCCATAGCCTGGATCTCCC
>JBOHBL010000834.1:0-1648 GCA_050698295.1 Rubrobacteraceae bacterium
GCTCGTGGTGTCGGCGCTGCGTCGGCGCGGATAGAGGAGTCTCCGGAGGAGTGTGGACCATGGCTCGCACATAAATTCCCTCTTCTCGCCGGAGGCGTGGACGGGCGTCGCCCACGGCGCGGCGCAGGGGAGCATTATATTCATCGTCGGGCTGGCGCTGTTCGCTGGTCTGGTCTAGATCCCAGCCAGCCGAACCGCCAATGCGGGCCGGGATGCCGTCAATGTATTTGGCCGGTGGGCCTGTATCCTCTTCGGCGTCCTCGTGGCCGCCGGAGTGGTCGAGCTTTCCCTCTACGCGACACGGGCCTCCGACGAGGCTTTGAGTCTCGGTTTGTTCATGGAAGCCCTCTTCGAGACGCGGGTGGGAAACGTCTGGATGTCGCGTCTCGGGCTGGCGTTTCTGGCGGTTTTGGCGATAACGCTCGCGGTTCGGGTGCGGCTCCGCGCCGTGTGGCTGGGCGCCGCTGGCGTCGGGAGCGTCTCGCTTTTGACGCTCACGCAATTGAGCCACGCTGCCGCGGAGGGGCGCTTCCTTCCCTTCTTCGCTGATTGGGCGCACGTCATCGCCGGTTCGTTGTGGATGGGAGGCTTGCTCGGGTTCCCCCTGATTCTGGCCGGACCGCTCCGCGCTCTGCCGGAGGAGCAGCGGACGAAGCTGCGAAGGGAGTCGGTGCGACGCTTCTCGCGGATCGCGCTGGTCTCGGTCACGGTGCTGGCGGCGACCGGGGTGTACGCGAGCCTGCTCCACATACCGGACATTCCGGCGCTTTTTGGAACGCCCTACGGCGTCGCGCTCTGCGTCAAGCTCTTTCTCGTGGCGCTGCTCCTCGCCGCCGGCGCGGCGAACCTGATGCTCAAGGGACGGGGGCCGTTCCAGAGCGTCGTGAGCGCCGAACTCGCGCTGGCCGTCTGCGTCTTCATCGCCACCGGGTTCCTCACGAGCCTGCCGCCTCCTTGAGCGTCAATGATCGTGGCCTTCGTGACCGGCGTGGTCCATCGACTGGGATTCGGGCGGCTCTTCGCCCATAGCTTGGAGCATGTTTTCCATTACGTTGATCTCGGCCTCCTGGGAGATGGCGATGGCTTCGGCGAGTTGGCGGACGGCGGGTTCGTCCGTCGTCTCCAGAACGGCTTCGGACATCGGGATGGCGGCCTCGTGGTGCGGGATCATTAACCGCAGGAATATTTCATCGGCTTCTTCGGGTGACGCCGTCGCAAGCTCGTCTATTTCCTCGGGGCTCGCCATGCCGGGCATACGGCCTTCGAGGTCGTGGCCCATCCAGGCCATTGCGGGTTCGGGGCCGGTTATGGGGAGTCCCCAGATGTTCAGCCAGCCCTGCATCTGGCCTATTTGCGCCTGCTGGGTGAGCGCCATGTCGCCGGCCATCGTTCGTATCGTCGGGTCCTCGGTTTTGTCGCGCGCGAGTTCGGCCATCTGGACGGCCTGGGCGTGGTGGACCATCATGTCGCGGGCGAATCCGGCCTCGTCGGAGTCGTCCCCCGGCGGCCTGGAGTCGAGGTAGAGGAGCAGCGACGCGACGGCCACGATGAAGAACGCGGCGGCTGGCAGCCACGGCGCGACGTTGTCGAGGCGGGTTTGTCCCGGCGTTTTCGGTCCTGTCGTGGTCTGCGTCATGCGGGGGATCCC
>JBOHBL010000835.1:0-2416 GCA_050698295.1 Rubrobacteraceae bacterium
GGTTCGGGGAGGGGTCGTCGCGCCGCCAGGCCACGACGAGATCCAGTGCGGGGGCGGGCTCCTGAAGGGCCCTGAAAACAACTCCCCCCGGCCGGGAATCGGAGACCAGCGGCAGAGCCACTATCCCTATCCCCGCGCCGGAGGCTACCATCCGGTACGTCGTGGCTCCGGAGTAGAGTTGCGGCTCGCGCCTCTGCACCACGCTGGGGTCGAACCCGGCTTCCCGGCAACACTCCACGATGTAGTCGTAGCACTTGGGATGGAAGCGCCGGGAAAACAGGATGAGGCGTTCGTCCGCCAGCTCGCGCATGGGGATCGCGGATCGGGAGGCCAAAGGATGCCCCTCGGGGATGGCCGCCACGAGTTCTATCCGCAGGACGCGCTCGGACTCCAGAGCCTCGTCGGCGACGGGAGCGAGCATAAATCCCACGTCGAGCTCTCCCTTGTGGAGGTGGGATATCTGCTCCAGCGTCTGCTGGAGCGTGAACATCTCGTGCTCCTCCAACTCCACATACGGATGGCGTCTCTGGAAGGTTTGCAGCATGTCCCCCACGGGCGTGTGATTGACGTACTCCGGGAACCCCACCCTCAGACGACTGCTCCCGGCGCCCCCCACCTCCCGCGTCGCCCGGACGGTTTGATCTATGCGGACGAGAGCGTGACGGGCACCCTCCAGCAGGACCTCGCCGGCCTCCGTCAACTCGACCCGGCGCTTCGTCCGGTGGAAGAGGATCACCCCCAGCTCCTCCTCCAACTTCCGGATCTGCTGGCTCAAAGCCGGCTGAGACAGATATACGCGCCCGGCGGCGCGACCGAAGTTCAACTCCTCGGCCACCGCGACGAAATATCTGAGATGTCTTAGTTCCATAACTATCTCATCGCATTGTAATCTCCAGAACATATAAATTCCATCCAGCGGCTCCAACGGCGAATGAACTCATAAGCCCGGCTTATAAATCGAGCCGGAGATTACGCACTCGCGCTTATGGATCGCAGCAATAAATGTATTGGACCTGGAGGGGGGTCAGAGGCTAGTTTTTATCGAAAGACGTCTTTCGACGGGCGTTGCGAACGAGGAGGAGGAAACTAAGTGCGTATCCCCTACAACTCTCCGAGGGTGCATTTGTACACCAGGATCCGGAAGTCCCCCTATTTCCACGCCTCGCGGCGGCACGGGGTGCAGTCATACAGCGTCTGCAACCGGATGTACCATCCCCGCCACTACGACGACATGGTCGTGGAGTACTGGAAGCTCGTCAACGACGTGACCCTCTGGGACGTGGGCGTCGAGCGCCAGGTCGAGATATCCGGCCCCGACGCCTTCGAGCTGACCAACATGCTCACCCCCCGCGACCTCGCCAAATGCGCCGTGAGCCAGTGCAAGTTCGTCCTCAACACCGACGGCGACGGCGGCGTCATCAACAACCCGGTGCTGCTGAGGCTGGAGGAAAACCGCTTCTGGCTCTCGGTCGCCGACGGCGACGTGCTGCTGTGGGCCAAAGGCGTGGCGAGCGCGACAAAGATGAACGTACAAGTCAGGGAGCCGGACGTCGCGCCCGTGCAGATACAAGGTCCCAAGTCCCGTTTCCTCATGGAGGATCTCTTCGGCAAACAAATCCTCGACATCCCATACTACTGGATGGGCGAGTACGAGCTTGACGGGATGGAGGTTGTCGTATCGAGGACCGGCTACACCGGCGAGGTCGGGTATGAGATCTACCTCAAGAACGCCAGCCGGGACGCGATGAGCCTTTGGGACGCCATCCTCGAAGCCGGAAGGCCGCACGGCATCGCCGTGATCGGGCCGTGCCAGATCCGTCGCGTCGAAGCCGGTATCCTCAGCTACGGCTCGGACATCGCCGTGGATAACAATTCCTTGAACGACTACGGCTTCCTCAACCCCTACGAAGTCGGCCTGGAATACACCGTGGACCTCGACCAGGAATCTGACTTCATCGGCAAGGAGGCGCTGAGGCGCGTCGCGGAAGAAGGCGTCAGCCGCAAGGTCGTCGGGGTGGAAATCGGCGGCGACCCCCTGATCGGGTACATCGAAGACTATCTCCAGGTAGTCGAAGGCGACTTCCAGATCGGTCAGATCTCCTCCGCCTTCTATTCGCCGCGCCTGCAAAAGAACATCGGCTACGCTCTCGTGCCCATCGAGTACACCGCCCCCGGCACCGCCCTGACGGTGCGGAAGGCGACAGGCGACGTGGCGGCCACGGTCGTCGAAAAGCCGTTCATAGACCCGAAGAAGGAGACACCGAAGGCGGACCTCAAGCGGGAGGCGGCCTTCACAAGTTGACCGGAGACCGCGCGATGGAACAGAGCCGCGAGGAAGTCTCGCCCGACTCCCGAAGCGAGCGGAGGCGACGCGACGCGACCTCCCGACTCCCGGCGGCTTGCGGAAGCTCAATGC
>JBOHBL010000836.1:0-5200 GCA_050698295.1 Rubrobacteraceae bacterium
AGCTCCTTCTCGGCCACTTTCTGGAGCTCGGTGTCGAGGGTCAGGACGAGGTTCTTGCCGGCCTCCGGTTCCTCCTGGCTGTTCGGCGGCAGGCTTTCGGGGGGCACCTCGACCTGTCCGTCGGCGCGGGTGCCGTCGGCGTTGCGGACCGCAACTACGCGCCCGAGGGCGTCCACGTTGTAGTTCTTGCTGCCGGCCTCTCCGCGCAGGAGCTTCTCGTACTCGTACTCGATACCACTCTGCCCCACGACGGCGTCGTTGGAGAGACCCTCGTACGGCTCGACCTCGAGCTGGTCCTGGGTCACCGCGCCCGTGTAGCCGAGGACGTGAGCGGCCAGAGAGCCTTCGGGATAGCGGCGGACCCAGTCGTCGTTTATCACGAGCCCGGGAAACTCCTCGGTGCGCTCGCTGACGTAGGTCACGTCGTCCCGGTTGGCGTTTTCCTTCACCAGCATCGCCGAATAAGGGTTGACGAACTTCGCGTCGTCGTAGCGGTCGAGGACCGTGTCCACGTCGGCCTCCACGATCCCGGCGAGTTCCTCCAGCTTCTCGCGCTCCATTTCCGAGGGGATCACCGTCACGTTGAGGCCCGGGACGTTGCTCGCCAGCACGTCCAGGTCGCGGTCGTAGATCACACCCCTCTGGGCCGGTATCTTGACTTCCCGCGTCTGCGTCGCCTGCGCCGAGAGCGAGTACGACTCTCCGGTGAGAACCTGCAGGTGCCAGAGCCTGGCGCCGAGGACGATGAAGACTATGGCGACCAGGAAGGCCAGGGTCACGACCCGCACCTGCATATTGCCCTTCGTCATTAGCGGGGTCGGTTGCTTTTTCTTCGCCGGCGTCTTTTTGGGCGCGCGGCGGATCGGCTGCTTGAGCATCAAGCCACCTTCTCCGCCTGGACGATGAGCCTCTGGGAGTAGTCGGGCAGCGTGCAGGTCTGGAGGGTGACGATGTTCTGGCCTTCGACGGGTTGGGTGACGAAGACGTCGGTCGGGTCCACGATGAAGGTCTTGAAGACGCGGTAGGTGTATTCCCTGTCGTTGGCGTCGGTCAGTACGATCTCGTCGCCGTTCTCGAGCGCGTCCAGGTCGAAGAAAGCGAGGAAGCTGCCGGTGTTCGGGTAGCCGAGGCGGTGCCCGGCCAGGTAGACGTTCGCCTCGCGCTCCCACGGGAAGCCCGTTCCGGCGAGGTGGATCGCGGCGTTCTCCCTCAAGCTCTCCTCGTCGTTGCCGGCGGCGTAAGGGACCGCGATGTCCTGAAGGCGGGACATCTGCGGCACCGTGACGCGGAGCGTCTTGTCCTCGGGGATGGGCGCGACCGCCTCTTCCTCGGAGACTTCGCGGTCGTCGGGGTCCGGGTTCTCGGAACTCTCGGTCAGGACGGGAACGCTGAAGTCCTCAGGGCTCGCGGTCGAGGGACTCTCGCTCGCGACCGTTTCCTGCGCCGCCGACCCGAAGAAGAATGTGCCCGTCAGAGCAAGCCCGGCGACCACCAAAACCAGACTCATGACGTTGAGAACTATGTTCGTGACACGTTCCATTAAGCTCCCACTACCTTCGTCGCCCTTCTCGCCGCGGGCAGGGCTTGATCGCATTCCATTGTAACTGAAAAACCGCCTCGTTCTACCGCCGCGCGTCAATTCTGGATCACAAACCGCTTGACCGCCGCCTCCCGTCCATCCACCGTGACGACGACTTCGTAATTCCCGGTAGGCAACCTGCCCCCTTCCGCCTCCCGAACCTCGAACTTCACCACCCCGGAGACCCCTTCCTCGGAAGGCGCGAGCTGCTCTTCATCAGCCTCGACGACCCGAATGCCGCCCCCCGAACCGAAGAGCCGGGCAATAGGAGATCCGTGGCCCACCCGTTCGACCCGAGCCTCGACGCGCGCCTCCGGGTCCAGGTCTCTGACGGCCAGATACACGTGGACGATCTCCGACCTGCCGTCGAAAATGAGGATGTCCCGCGGCGGGTAGAGCGTGTCCTCCAGGCTCGCCGCCACCTCCTCGACGTTCTCCGAGCGGATCTCCTCTCCCGGCGAAAAGTCCTGCCCCCGCAAAAACGCCGTCGCCATCAGCGCGATGGCGACGATTCCGATGCCCAGAAGCACGAAGTCGGGCCAGCGCTTGCGAGGAGCTTTCGAGGTGGTGTCAGGGAGGTGGATCATCGGTCCCCCTCTTCTTCTCTCTGCTTTGTTTCCAGAGCAGCAGGGTGGCGGCGTTATGGAGGACGTGAGCGAGGGTCGGGGCGAGCAGGCCCCCCGTCGTTTCGTAGAGAAAGCCGAACAAAAATCCCGCCAGGATCGCCCAGGCGGTCCAGACCAGGTAGCGGCGATCCGGACCCACGTGGACGAGACCGAAGATGATGGACGCGACGACGAGTCCGAATTCTTCCTGCAGAACGCCCCGGAAGAACATCTCCTCCCCGATGCCGGAGAAGACGGATATCAGGACGAGGCTGTAGCGGGTAGCTCCGTCCACGAGCAATGGGGCGAGTTCTTCGGCGAGCCTCTCGAAGACCGGGAAGAGACGATACGTCAGAAGGCCGAGCGAGACCGTCGCCAGAGCGGTAACGAGCCCGAAAAAGACGCTCGTCGAAAAAGAATCTCCGAAGAGGGCGAAATCGCGGTTTCGGAGGCCGTTCCAGGTCGCGGCGATGACGGCGAGGATGCCGTAGAAGATAGCGGCTTGTCTGACGAAGCGCGGACCCAAAGTCACCTCGCGGAAAAGAGTCGCCTGCACGGAGGGCCATAAGCGGGTATTGTACCCAAAGCGGAAGCGCCGCCGGTTGAAGGGAACTGAAGGAGATCCGGAGGTAAAAGGGGAAAGATGGTCGACGAATCAATCTTCAAAGCCTACGACATCCGGGGCGTCTACCCCGACAACCTCGACGAAGCCGTCGCAAGAGACGTCGGTCGGGCCTTCGTGAACCACCTCGGCATCTCCGGCTCCAGGGTCGTCGTCGCCCGCGACATGCGCCTCTCGGGCGAAGCTCTTCAAGGAGCCTTTATCGAAGGCGTCACCGAGGCCGGAGCCGACGTCGTGGACATCGGGATGGTCTCGACGGACGCGATGTACTTCGCGGTCGGGCATTTGGAGGAGCCGGGAGGGGCCATGATCACGGCCTCCCACAATCCAAAGCAGTACAACGGCCTCAAACTCTGTCGCGAGAACGCCATCGCGCTCTCGGGCGAGGAGGGGATCGGGCAGATCAAAGACCTCATCACCTCCGGCAAACTCCCCAGCCCCTCGGAGTTCCCCGGCTCCGTCGAGCACGGCGACGTCACCGAAGATTACGCGAAACACTGCCTGAGCTTCATCAATACCGAAGGACTGCGTCCGCTGAAGGTCGTCGTGGACGCCGGAAACGGGATGGCCGGGAAAATGGTCCCACCGGTCTTCGAGAAACTCCCCTTCGAGGTCGTCCCGATGTATTTCGAACTCGACGGGTCCTTTCCGAACCATCCCCCAAACCCCATCGAACCCGAGAACATGAAAGAGCTTCAGGAGCGCGTCGTCGCCGAAGGCGCGGACTTCGGGGTCGCCTTCGACGGCGACGCCGACCGCTGCTTCATCGTGGACGAAAAGGGCGTGACGGTTTCGGGAGACATGCTCGCCACCCTCGTCGCCAAAAACGTCCTCGAAAAAGAGCCTGGGGCGACGATCCTCTACAACGCCATTTGCTCGAAGGCGATGCCCGAGCTTATAGAACGCGAAGGAGGGCGGGCGATCCGGACCCAGGTGGGACATTCGATCATCAAGCCCCAGATGCGCCGCCACGACGCGGCCTTCGGCGGCGAACATTCAGGCCATTTCTATTTCCGCGACAATTATTTCGCCGACTCCGGCATCATCGCCATGCTCACCGCCGCGGAGCTCGTGGCCCGACAGGGCGATCCGCTCTCGGCCCTTCTCGAACCCATAGACCCGTACGTGAGAAGCGGCGAGATCAACTCCGAAGTCGAGAACCAGACGGCGACCCTTCAAAAGATCGAAGACTTCTACGAAAAACAAGCCGCCGACATAGACCACCTCGACGGCCTGACCGTGGATTCGGGCGACTGGTGGTTCAACCTCCGTCCCTCCAACACCGAACCGCTCCTCCGCCTCAACGTCGAAGCCGCCGACGAACCGACAATGGAGCGAGTCCGCGAAGAGGTCCTGTCCCTGGTCAGAGGATAAAGAACAGGACGGCCCGGAGATCGTATGCTATAAGTCGTCGGTGCATGCGCGTCCCACCATCAATCCCCGAAAGTCTTGCCCGAAACGTCGTCGAGATGCGCGGCGATGCGGGGGCCGAATGGCTCGAACGGTTGCCGGAGCTCGTGGAACGATACGCGCGGCAATGGTTTCTCGAAGTGTACCCGCCGTTTCCGAGCCTCTCGGTCAACTGGGTCGCCCCCGCCGTCCGCGCCGATGGAACACGTACCGTCTTGAAGCTCTCCTTTCCCGGAGACAGGGAATTCAAGTCCGAAGCGCAAGCCCTCGAAATCTTTGACGGTCGCGGAGTCGCCCGGCTGCTCGAACTCGACCTGGAGCGTGGAGTCATGCTCCTCGAACGCCTCGAACCCGGAGCGCCGCTCGCCACGCTTGAAGACGACGAAGAAGCCACCTCGATCGCGGCGGGCGTGATGAAGAAGATGCGGCGTCCGGCGCCGCCAAAAGGTCCGTTCCCAACGGTCTTCGAGAGGACGAGGGGCCTCGCCCGGCTGAGAAAACACTTCGACGGAGGCACGGGTCCAATGCCCACCGATCTCGTCGATGAGGCCGAATCACTCTTCGCGGACCTCATCCCGTCCCAAGACGAACCCGTCCTCCTCCACGGCGACCTCCACCACGAGAACATCCTGAAGGCCCGCCGTTCTCCCTGGCTCGCCATAGACCCGAAAGGCGTCGTCGGCGAACCCGCCTTCGACGTGGGCGCGCTCCTCCACAACCCGGTGGAGTTGCTCGAAAGACCGAACCCGAAGAAAATCCTCGAAAGGCGAATACGCATCCTCTCCGAAGAACTCGACATCGACCGGGCGCGGATTGTTGGCTGGGGAATTTCGCAGGCCGTGCTGGCGGCGTACTGGAGTTTGGAAGACAGCGGACGGGTGTGGGAAGAAGCCCTCGTCTTCGCCCGGCTGCTGTCCGCGACTCAGAGCTAAACACCTCCAAACCGAGTTTGATGGGCGTGGGCATCCTGGGGGGGGGGGGGGG
>JBOHBL010000837.1:0-1173 GCA_050698295.1 Rubrobacteraceae bacterium
TCCCTCGCCGCCGCGCTCCGCTGCGCGCTACCGCCCGGCATGGAGACGAGCCGCTACCGCATCATCCGCCCCTCGACCGGCTGGAAGTGGAAGGCCGGCGACTTCGCGGGACGTTCCGATCTCAAACGCCTCCTCGGAGAGGAAGGGTTCCGGATCGCGGAGAGGGATGAGAGGATAGAGCTTTCGCCCCGTCTCCCCGCCGTCCGAACCGAGGAGTGGGCGGGGGTCGAAAACGGGACCGAGCCGGACTTCGGACGCGCCCGCCGCCAGCGAGAACTTTTCGAGTTCCTGCGCGAGCGAGGCGGTGAGATGCCCGTCTCGAAACTCCTCTCCGAGACGAACGTTTCACGCGGCGTCTTGAGATCCCTCGCCGGACGCGGCGCCGTCAGCCTCGAAACCCGTCTCCGAAACCCCATCGTGACATCGACCGGCGAGGACGAGTCCACCAACAAGGAATTTGTGGATGGTGTCACTTCCGCGCTGGAGAGCGGCGACGCCTGGTTGTGGAGGGTTCCATCGCGGGAGTTCTCGGAGGCCGTTTGCGCGATGGCGAGAGAAGCCATAGCCCTCGAAGTGAAGCTCCTCGTTCTCGCTCCGGAGGTCAAAATGGTGAACGGGCTGGTGGAGAATCTCCGTCGAAACCTGGCTTCGGGAGCGAGGATCGCCGCTTATCATGGCGACGTCGGGCGCGACCGGGCCGAGGTCTGGAGGCTCGCGAAAGCCGGGGAAATAGATGTCCTCGTCGGTACTCGAACGGCCGCTCTCGTTCCGTTGAAGGACGTCGGAGTCCTCGGCGTGGTCGATGAGCCCAACGAGGCCCACCGCGCCGCGCCGGGCTACGAGGGACTCCCGATCCACATCCGCGACATCGTACTCGAACGTGGACGCCTCGAAGACTCCGCCGTCCTGTTTTTGTCTCCAACTCCCTCGCTCCGGCTTTACGCTCTGGCGAAAAAGGAAATCTCCGAGGTTCCGGCCCGAGGGGCGCGAAACTGGCCCTCCGTCCGGCTCGTGGACATGAGAGGCTCCGGCGCGGCGCTGAGTTCGACCGCCGTCTCGGCCTGCCGGGAAGCCCTGGTTTCGGGAGAAAACGTCGGCGTGGTCGTGGGTCGCCTCGGGTACGCCACCGCCGTTTCGTGCGGGCGTTGCGGGAGCGTCCGGGCATGTCCGAAC
>JBOHBL010000838.1:0-1234 GCA_050698295.1 Rubrobacteraceae bacterium
GCGCGTGGCCGCCGTCCTCCAAGATCTCGGTCGCGTCCACGCCGAGTTCGGCGAGCGGGCTGCGTCGCGCTCTCTTCTCGACGAGAGCCTGGAGATCGGGCTTCGGCTGGGCAACCAACCCGGCATCGCCCTTTCTTTCTTCACCCTGGGCCTGACGCATTTACGTGGAGGCGACCTCTCGTCGGCGCGCGCCAACATGGAGGAAAGCCTCGAAATCTTCCGGGGGCTGGACGATAAATTCTGGATCAACGCCTGTCTTGTCCACCTGGGATACATTGACTGCGACGAAGGCGAGTTCGCCGCGGCCCGCTCCCGATTCGTGGAGATGAACGAGACGGCGCCCATGGCGAAATTCCCGTGGGGCGCCACATTTACATTGGAGGGCTTCGCGCGCCTTGCCGCCGCGCAAGGACAATCGGCGCGCGCCTTGCGCCTCGGAGGGGCGACGGACGCGCTGCGCCGGATGTTCGGCGTCGCGATCGGGCTTTCCGGCGAATCCGCCTTCGAACGCGGCCTCGAGCCGGCATGGCGGGCGCTGACAAAGGAAGAAGGCGCGGCGGCCTTCGAAGAGGGCCGGACGATGACGCTGGAAGAAGCCCTCGCCTTCGCGCTGGAGGAGCCGGAGGCGAAACCGGACCATTCCTCCGGGACCGTCCTCAGCGCGCGCGAGACCGAAGTCCTCTTTCTGGTGGCCGAGGGGCTCACGGACATCCAGGTAGCCGAGAGGCTGTACGTGAGTCCCCGCACCGTCGGGCATCACCTCGGCTCCATATACCGCAAGCTCGGCGCGCAGGGTCGGGCCGCCGCGGTCCACAAGGCTAGCGAGATGGGCCTGATCTAGCATCGCGTCCGGTTGGCGACTATCGTATCCGTTGTGGTGAGCGAATAGAAAAACTACTCCCTCCCCAAAAACCGGACCCGGTGTACCTCATTTGGACTACGTAGTTTGTACTAGGGAACCCTCCCTATTCTCCTCTCCCAAAACCGAATAGGCAATCCTCCCGATGCTCATTATTCGCCTCCGGCCTAACGTGTCGTTTGCAGAGGACAGGAAACCACTACGGAGGTGAACGAGATGCAAGAGATCTGTTTCTGTGGACGTAGCGGCGAGATCGAGGACCGCGAACCCGTCTTTCTCGAAGGCGGCGAGACGGCGCTCCGGTGTCCCGGCGAAGCCTGCGGCCACACAGACCGGGTGAGGTGGCTCTCAAGCGAAGCCCGAACCGACGTCTTC
>JBOHBL010000839.1:0-2228 GCA_050698295.1 Rubrobacteraceae bacterium
CCCCGGAGCCGCGCGGGAGCGGCGCGACCCCGATTTGATCCTGCCCGATGCTCGACGCTTCTTCGTCGCCAGCCACCGCGTACATGTACGGCCAGTTCCGGCAAAACACGGCGTCGCCGCGCAGGAACGCCCCCTCGGACTCTTCTTCGGTGTAGTTGACCACCGATTGCGGAGCGACCCCTTCCTCGACCATCATCCTCTCCATGCCGAGACCTTCGGCGGATTTGGGGCTGTCTATGGTTACGATGGTCACGTCGTCGGGGTCGAGGGCGCTTCCGCCGAAGCTGTTTATGTACTCGAGCCCATTGACGACGCCGCTCTCGGAGTTCGCTCCCTGAAAGACGAACCCGAACTCGACGTCGGAGTTCTCTTGAATTTGCGCGGCCATTTCGAGGAGTTCCTCCCACGTTTCGGGAGGGTTGTCGAAGCCGTTTTCTTCGAGGAGGTCGCGGCGGTAGTAAAGCATCCCCGCGTCGGTGAACCACGGGACGCCGTAGATCGCGCCTTCGTATATGTGTTCGCTTCGATCGGGCCTTCGAGGAAGTCGGCTCGCATGTCCTCGGTGAAGAGGTTCGAGAGGTCGGAGATCCAGCCATTCGCCGCGAACGGGGCGGCCCATATGACGTCGCCGCCGATCACATCCACGTCTCCGCCTCCGGCCTGGAACTCAGTGAGGCGTTGTTCGAAAGATGCCGTCGTGTCCGTCGGGGCGGCCCTGAAAACGACGTTTATCTCGCCCCGGCGCTCTTCGTTGAATTGCTCGATCAACCGCTCTCCCGCGTCGGTCGCAAAGGGAGAGGTCGAGAAGACTATCTGTATCGCCCCTTCCTCGTCGCGCTCCGGCCCTCCGCCACCGCCGCATCCCGCGACCCCGAGCAACGAGGCTCCGGCCAACCCGACGCCACCCATCTTCAAGAAATCCCCGCGACTCAGCGATCCAGCCGTCACGGAGGCTCCGCGATCCATATTCATTGTTTCTCCCGTTTCGTCGGTGATTCGCTTCGAATACGTAGTAAAGCCGCGCTTCAACTTTCGCTTACGAGTCCCCCGCGCCCGGCGAACAAAGATCGCTCCGCGCCGTCGGGGAGCTTCGAGGGATTATCCGGGTGGCGATTTCGCACGAACGTTTTCCTTTCCGATGAACGGCACGCCGGAATATACATACTTGCGCCATTCCCGTCAATCGCTCGCGCTCCGGTCGCCGAGCCGCCGAATTGATAAAGTCTCACCGCACCTCGAATCCTCGAAAGACGGAGGGATATGAAGCGACGAGCATGGTGGGAGACGGGGGTCGTGTACCAGGTTTATCCGAGAAGTTTCGCCGATTCGAACGGCGACGGAATCGGAGATTTGCGAGGAATAATTTCGAGGCTCGAATATCTCGACTGGCTCGGCGTGGACGCTATATGGCTCTCTCCTTTTTATCCCTCTCCGATGGAGGACTTCGGATACGACGTCTCGGACTTTTGCGACGTCGATCCCGTCTTCGGCACGCTCGCGGATTTCGATGAACTCGTAAAAGAGGCGCATCGGCGTGGCATAAAGGTGATCACGGACTTCGTCCCGAACCACACCTCCGACGAACACGAGTGGTTCATCGAGAGCCGTTCATCGAGGGAAAACCCGAAGCGCGAGTGGTACATATGGCGAGACGCGAAGCACGACGGTTCTCCGCCGAATAACTGGGAGAGCATACACGGGGGCGGGAGCGCGTGGGAGTGGGACGAGGAGACGGGGCAATATTATTTGCACATGTTCCAGATCGAGCAGCCCGACCTGAACTGGCGAAACCCCGAGGTGCGCGAGGCGATGCACGGCGTCATGCGATTCTGGCTGGATCGGGGCGTGGACGGCTTCCGCATAGACGCCCTCCCGCACATGGCGAAGGACGAGGAATTTCGGGACGACCTCCCGAACCCCGAGTGGCGTGCGGGAGATTTCCCGTCCCGGCGGCTCCGGCGGATACACTCCGAGGATCGCCCGGATATCCTCGACATCGTACGCGAGATGCGCTCCATCTCGGACGAGTACGAAGACCGGGTACTCATCGGTGAGATATACCGTCCCCTTCCACGCCTCATGGAATATTACGGGGAGAACCTCGACGGCGTGCATATGCCGTACAACTTCGGCCTCGTGCTTTTGGAGGAGTGGGAACCGAAAGACATCGGCGCTCTCGTCGAGGAATATGAGGCCGCGTTGCCGGAGGGGGCGGCTCCGAACTGGGT
>JBOHBL010000840.1:0-2117 GCA_050698295.1 Rubrobacteraceae bacterium
GCCGCGAGAAGGGCGTGCCGGTCACGAGGAGCGCCTTCGAGGAGGCGATGAAGTCCGGGTCAACGTCGTCCTTTTCGACGGCGAGGTCGGCGGCATCTCCGTAGGCGAAGATGCGGGGGAAATCCTCCGACTCCCGAACCGCGAGGAGGACGTACGGTGTGAGGCGCTCCGGGTCGAAGCGGACGCTGCTCACGTCCACGCCGTTCTCCGCGAGCGTGCGGCGAACGAAGCGTCCCATTTGCTCTTCTCCGACGCGGGTGAGCATGGCGGACTTCACGCCGAGCCGGGCGGTGCCGACGGCTATGTTCGTCGCGCTGCCGCCGACGTATTTTCGGAAGGACTGCACGTCTTCGAGGGGCGCGCCTTCCTGCTCCGCATAAAGATCCACGGAGGTGCGTCCGACGCACACGAGGTCGAGCGTTCGTCCTTCGCTCATGCGCCCGCTCCCCGCCCGGAGGACACGGTTTCCTCCACGGCCTCCCACTCTCCCGAGTCGCACGAGCGGTCCATCGCGGCGATGACGCGCATCGCGGAGACGATCTCACGCATCCCCGGCTCGCGCTGGATGCCCTCGGCGATGGACGAAAGGAAGGTATACGCCTCCGAGACTTTCAGGTCGTCGTAGCCCATCGAGATGCCCACGCCCGGCTGGAAGCGGGCGAAGTCGCCCATGCCCGGCGCGGCGAAGACGGTGCGGTATCCTCTGTCTCCGGTGGAGTCGGTTCGGTAAATTTGGAGTTCATTCATTCGCTGGAAATCCCACGAGAGCGCGCCTTTCGTGCCGTTGACCTCGAAGCTGTTTCTGACGTGCGGCCCGGTACATGTGCGGCTGTTTTCCACGGTGCCTCTCACTCCGCTGGCGAAGCGGAGGAGGCCGCTCGCGTAGTCGTCGTTCTCGACGGTTCCCATCTCCCCGTCCTCGACCGTGAAGTGGCCGGTGCCCATACCCTCCGGCGTCTCCGGCCTCTGTTTTATGAAGGTCTCCTTCTGCGCCGAGACGCTCTCGATGGGACCGAGGAGGTTTTGGGCCATGTCGATGGTGTGGGGCATGATGTCTCCGAGTACTCCGAGGCCCGCGCCGTCGAGCTTGTAGCGCCACGTGAGCGCGCCGTTCGGGTCCGCGGCGTAGTCGGCGAGGAAGTATCCCCTGTAGTGCGTGATCTCCCCGAGTTCCCCGGCGGCGATGAGTTCTCTGGCGTATTCCACCGCCGGAGTGTGGCGGTACATCAGCCCGATCATGCTCATCACCCCGGCCTCGTCCACCGCCTTCCCGATGTCGTATGTCTCCTCCGGGAAGCGTCCGCACGGCTTCTCCAGCCAGATGTGCTTGCCCGCCCGCGCCGCAGCGACGGCGACTTCGCGGTGCAAATAGTTCGGAGCGGCGATGCTGACGGCCTCGACGTCGGGGCGCTCGACGACCTCGCGCCAGTCGGTGGTGTGGTTTTCGTATCCAAGCCGCTCGACGCTTTCGCGGGCGCGGTCTTCGACCGGCTCCGCCGCGATGACGAGCCTCGGCTTGAGTTCGCACTCGGGATAGTGATCAAAGAGGCGGCGGTAGGCTCGCGTATGCAACTGTCCCATCCAGCCGAGCCCGACCGTGCCTATGCCTATCTCTTTCTTCACGCCTCTCCCCTTTCCTTCGTTTCCCCGTCAGACGTCTACAGTTCCACGAGCATCATCTCGAAGGTGTATGACTCCGCCGGGTAACGATGCCATCCGTACTCTATGGGCCGGCCGCTCGGGTCGTAGGCCACGCGGTTCATCGTGAGCACGGGATCTCCGGGCTCGATCTCCAAAAGTTCGGACTCTTCGGCCCCGGCCTTTCTCGCCCCGATGGTCTGCGTCGCCACGTGAGGCGTGATGCCGCTTTTTCGCATTAGCTCGTAAAGCCCGACTTGTTCGAGGCTCTCGCGATCTATATCCAGAAGGTCCGCAGGGATGAAGTTTTGCATGAGGGCTATGGGATCCCGGCCCGCGACGCGCAACCTCTCGAAATGCAAAACGTGAGTGGCCGCCGGGATGCCCAGTTGCTCCGCGATGTCGGGCGGACAGCGAACTTCATCGAACGCGAGCACCCGCGTCCTCGGCTCCCTTCCGGCCTCTTTGAGGTCGTCATA
>JBOHBL010000841.1:0-7043 GCA_050698295.1 Rubrobacteraceae bacterium
GTGCCGGACATATATCAGGGAAACGAACTCTGGGACTTCTCCCTCGTCGACCCGGACAACCGCCGTCCCGTGGACTACGGGCTTCGCCGGAAGCTCCTCGCGGAGATGAAAGGGATGGACCCGGGCGACGCTCGCTCGCTGCTCGAAGACGGCGCGTGGCAAAGCGGCGCTCCAAAGATGTACCTCACGTGGAAGGTTTTGGAGCTTCGCAACGAAAAGGCGGAACTCTTCGAGAGAGGCGAATATGCGCCGCTCACGGTCGAGGGTGAGATGGCCGATCATATCGTGGCCTTCGCGAGGGTACTCGGTGAGGAGGCTGTCGTGGTACTCGCGCCGAGGCTGTTCTCGAAGCCGGCCGCGGATGGTGGGGCTTTGATCCCCGATCCCCATACGTGGGCGAATACGTGCGTTTCGTTGCCCGAGGAACTTTCCGGGAAGGTCTTTCGCGACGTATTCACCGGCGAGGATGTGGGGGGAGACGTCGTCCTCGAATCTCTCTTCGAGGGTTTTCCGGTGGCGTTGCTCGACGCTTCCGTGTAGCATGAACATCGTTGACAACGGGGAGCTTCCGGTCGAGGAGGCTGAGATAGCGATGGTCCGCGGAATTTCCGGGACGCCGCGCTGACCCGAGGACCTGATCCGGATAATACCGGCGGAGGGAGACGCGATGACCTTTTCCGAGGAACTGCGAAGCAAGGCCGATCCCATCTTCGAGGAAATTTTCGCCCATCCGTTCGTGATGGACATCGCATACGGAAGCCTCACGAGCGAGCAACTCGCCCACTACGTGCGCCAGGATTTCCAGTACCTCACGGTCTTCTGCCAGATATACGGCCTCGCCATCGCCAAGTGCGACCGTCGCGAGGACATCGCCTTTTTCAACGAGCAAATAGGCTTCGTCCTCGCCAGCGAGACCCATCCGCACCACAACTTCGCCGAGGTCTCCGGGTACTCGATGGAGGAACTCGAAAGAACGCAGTTTCTCGCCCCGACCGCCCGAAACTACACGCGCCACATGCTCCACGCCGCGCATTCGGGGACTTTGGGTGAGCTTATGTGCGCGCTGTATCCGTGTCCTTTGACGTACTGGGAGATCGGGCTGAAATTGAGAAAAGACTTTCGGCCCGACGAGTCGCACCCGTTCAAGCGGTGGATCGAGTTTTATGCGGATCCGCTCGTCGGGGACATAAACCGCGAGTTCGGCGAACTCATTGACCGCCTCGCCGAGCGGGCCGGAAAGGACGAGCTTCTTCGCATGGAGGACCACTTCATGACGAGCTGCCGGATGGAGTACATGTTCTGGGGCATGGCGTACGATCTGGAGGAGTGGCCGGTGTGAGCGGTTCTCCTTCGGCGTTCGCCTTCGTCGAACCGCGGCTTCAGGTTTCAGGTGTCAGGCTTCAGCTTTTTGTTGCGAGTGGTTCGCCGGATGTGTCATACGACTCGTGTATGATCTCCGATGCTTCGCACGAGAATGAGGAGTGACATGCCGGACGAGCATTCATGGTGGCAAAAAGGCGCCGTGTACCAAATATATCCGCGCTCGTTCATGGACGGAAACGGAGACGGCGTCGGAGACCTCCCCGGCATAACCGAAAAACTCGAATACGTGGCGTGGCTCGGAGCCGACGCGGTGTGGATGTCCCCGATCTTCCCCTCCCCGATGGCCGACTTCGGATACGATGTCTCCGACTACACCGACATCCACTCCATGTTCGGCACGCTCGAAGACTTCGACAATCTCGTGGAGAAGGCGCACGGCCTCGATCTCAAAGTCATCCTCGACTACGTGCCGAACCACACCTCCGACGAACACGAGTGGTTTATCGAGTCACGTTCTTCGCGGGACAACGAGAAGCGAGACTGGTACGTATGGCGGGACGCGAAGGAGGATGGTTCGCCGCCGAATAATTGGCTGAGCGAGTTCGGTGGTTCGGCGTGGGCGTGGGATGAAACCACCGGGCAATATTATTTTCGTGCGTACCACGAGAAGCAGCCGGACTTGAATTGGCGAAAGCCCGAGGTGCGCGAGGCGATGATGGACGTGCTTCGCTTTTGGATGGATCGGGGCGTGGACGGGTTCCGGGTGGACGCGGTGAACCATCTCGTCGAGGACGGGGATTTCCGCGACAATCCACCGAACCCCGAGTGGCGGGAAGGAGCCGCGCGGCACGAGTTTCACAGGCATATCCCGGCGCGCACCATGAACCTACCCGAGACGCACGAGGAGATCTCACGCATGCGCCGAACCCTCGATTCGCACGACGGCGGGGAGCGCCTCCTCATCGGGGAGGTGTACGTTCCCATCGAGGTTCTCATGTCGTATTACGGCGAGGCGAACACAGGCTTCCACATGCCGACGAACATGGAACTCGTGCGCGCCGCATGGGACGCGAGGAAAATTGCCGCGTACATCGAAGCATACGAGGCCGCCCTCCCCGACGGCGCGTGGCCGAACTGGGCGTCGGCAACCACGACAACCCGCGCATAGCCAGCCGCGTCGGAGGGGCGCAAGCCCGCATTGCGGCGATGCTTCTTCTCACGCTTCGGGGAACACCAACCATTTATTACGGCGACGAAATCGGCATGACCGACGGCGACATCCCGCCCGAACTCGAAAGAGACCCGGTCGCGAAAACCGTCCCCGGCTTCGGACGCGACCCGGAAAGAACCCCGATGCAATGGAACGCGAGCGAGAACGCCGGATTCTCGGACGGGGAGCCGTGGCTGCCGGTGGCGGAAAACCACCGTGAAATAAACGTCGAGGCGCAGCAAAAAGACCCGTATTCCATGCTCACGCTCCACAGCAAACTCATCGCGCTTCGCCGCTCCGAGGATGCTCTCTCCGTCGGCTCGTATTCGCTGTTCGAGGTTCGGAACGACCTCCTCGCATATGTTCGCGAACACGACGGACACCGCTTTCTTGTCGCGCTCAATTTCGGAGACGAGGGTTCGAGCTTCGAGACCACCGTGCGCGGACGCATCGTCCTCTCCACGCATCTCGACCGTGAGGGGGAGGAGATCGAGGACGGAGTATCGCTCCGTCCGAACGAAGGACTCATCGTGAAGGTTGGTTGATACCGGGGCAGAAACGGCTTTCCGTCGCCACGAGGTCCATCGGGATGTCGTGCGCGGCCATGAGGACTCCTTCGACCATCTGGACCTCGAAGGCTCCGGCGACCAGCAGCGGACGTTTTTTAGAGCTTCCCAGCAGCCTGTCGTAGAAGCCCGCGCCGTGTCCGAGGCGACCGCCCCGCGCATCGAAGGCCACGCCCGGCACCAGGGCGATATCCACCTCCGCGAGATCCACGGCGGGCAGGTCCGCTCCCGGCTCGCGGATTCCCCACACGCCGGGTTCGAGGTCTTCGTCCAGATTCCGCACCGCGTGCAGGTTCAGGAGCTTCTTCTCGCGGTCGATCCTGGGCAGCGCCAGCGTTTTGCCCTCTTCCAGCACGGAGCGCAGAAAGCCGGCGGTTCGCAACTCGCTCCCGAAGCTGCTGTAAGCCAGCACCACGTTGGCTTCGCGGTACGCCGCCAGACCGCGGACCTTTCGGAGGATCTCCGCGCTTCCGGCGGCGCGCTTGCTCTCCGTCAAGGTGTCGCGCCTGTGCAGGACTTCTCTTCGCAGCCTGGATTTCGTCTCGCGCAGCATCTCCGTTTCTCCGGTCATGCCGGCAAGTGTACCCTCAGAGCGGAGCGCATAAAGCTGGATCCAACTCGCCGACGAAGTTTCAGCCGATGACCAAAGTCTCTCCGGGAAGTATTTCCTGAAGCCTGAAGCCCGGCGCAGCCGCTATCAGAACAGACCTACTATGGAGCCCGCTTTGTCGAGGTCTATTCGCTCGGAGGCCGGGGCTTTCGGGAGGCCGGGCATCGTCATTATGTCGCCGCAGACCATCACCACGAACCTCGCCCCCGCGGAGAGCCTCACTTCTCTGATCGGCATCACGTGTCCCGTCGGGGCGCCTTTGAGCGACGGGTCGGTGGAGAATGAATACTGGGTTTTGGCGACGCAGACGGGGTAATCTCCGTACCCGTCGGCCTGGAGCTTCCGGATTTGGTCCCGCACCTTCGTGTCCGCGACGACTTCGCTGGCGCCGTAGATCCTGGTGGCTATGGCCGTGACTTTGTTCCATAAAGTGTCCGAGTTTTCGTAGACGAACTTGAAATCCGCCGGGACGTTCTCCGTCATCTCCACGACGGCGCGGGCGAGGTCTTCGGCTCCCACGCCGCCCTTCGCCCAGTGGTTCGCCAGAACGACCTGCGCTCCGTGGTGGGCGACTTTGTTTTTCAGAAGCGATATCTCGGCTTCCGTGTCGTGGGAGAAGCGGTTTACGGCGACGATGCACGGCAGGCCGAAGTGGTTGCGGACGTTGTTGATGTGTCGCTCCAGGTTCGCGATGCCTTTCTCCAGGGCGTCGAGGTTTTCTTTTTGTAGTTCGTCGAGTCCCACGCCGCCGTGGAACTTCAGCGCGCGCATCGTCGCCACGATCACGACCATCGCAGGGCGCAGCCCGGACATCCGGCACTTGATGTCCACGAACTTCTCGGCCCCCAGATCGGCCCCGAAACCCGCCTCGGTGACGACGTAATCGGCGAGCTTGAGCGCCGTTTTCGTCGCCATCACGGAGTTGCAGCCGTGGGCGATGTTCGCGAACGGCCCGCCGTGGATGAAGGCCGGGTTGTTCTCCAGCGTCTGGACGAGGTTCGGCTTCATCGCGTCTTTGAGCAGCACGGTCATCGCTCCGTGGGCGTTGAGGTTGCGGGCCAGGATCGGCTCTTCGTCGCGGGTGTAGCCCACGACTATCTCCCCGAGCCGCTGTTTCAAATCCTCCAGCGAGGTCGCGAGACACAGTATCGCCATGACCTCCGAGGCCACCACGATGTCGAAGCCGTCTTCTCTAGGAAAACCGTTGGTGGTCCCGCCAAGTCCCACGGTTATCTCGCGCAGCGCCCGGTCGTTCATGTCCACGACGCGCCTCCACACGACGCGCCGCAGGTCGAAGCCGAGGTCGTTGCCCTGGTGGATGTGGTTGTCTATGAGCGCGGCGAGCAGGTTGTTGGCGAGCCCGATGGCGTTGAAGTCGCCGGTGAAGTGCAGGTTTATGTCTTCCATCGGCACGACCTGCGCGTAACCGCCCCCGGCCGCGCCGCCCTTCATCCCGAAGACCGGCCCGAGGGAGGGTTCCCGAATGCAGGTTATGGCCCTCTCGCCGATACCGTTCAAAGCGTCCGTCAACCCGACCGTGGTCGTCGTCTTGCCCTCGCCCGCAGGCGTGGGGCTGATGCCGCTTATCAGGATCAGCTTCCCGTCCGGCCCGCCGTCCAGGCTCTCGATAAACTCCAGCGACAGCTTCGCCTTGTAGTGGCCATAAGGGTCCAGATGCTCCTCGTCGATCCCGAGCTTCTCCCGCGCGACCTCCGAGATGCGTCTCGGATCCGACCCCTGTGCTATCTCGATGTCACTCAGCATCCATTGCCTCCTTGATCTCTCACTCCCCGGCAATGTATTTGCGCGGGAGATCCAGGTCAAGGGTGGCAAACGACTCACCATCGGTATAATCCGTGCCGAAATGAGAGATTCGAGAGCGACACAGTTCCTGCCGGAAGTGGAAGCGGTCCTCAAAGATCGCGGCGAACCGGCCTACCGCCTGAAACAGGCGTACTCCGCCCTGACCTCATCCCTCGCGAGGGACTGGAGCGAAGCGACGAACCTCCCGAAAAATTTGCGCGAGGAGCTTTCGGAAAAAGCCCCGGCCTCCGTCATGAGCCTCAGCCGCGTCTCGCGGGCGACGGACGGAACGAGAAAATATCTGTTTCATACGCGCGACGGACACGCCATAGAGACGGTCATGATCCCGGAGAAAGAGCGGCGCACCGTGTGCGTCTCGACGCAGGTCGGGTGCGCGATGGCCTGCAAGTTCTGCGCGACGGGGCTGATGGGGATAAAAAGGAACCTGAAAGTTCGAGAGATCGCCGAACAGGTGCTCGTCGCCGCGCGAGATGTCGCGCCGGAGCGTGTCTCCAACGTGGTCGTAATGGGCATGGGCGAGCCGTTTTTGAACTATGGCGAAACGATAAAAGCGCTCCGGGTCCTCAACGACTCCGGCGGCTTCAACCTCGCGGCGCGGCACATCGCCGTCTCGACGAGCGGGTTGGTGGACAAAATTCGGCGCTTCGCCGACGAGCCGGAGCAGTTCCACCTCGCGATTTCCCTCCACAACCCCTTCGAGGACGAGAGAATGGAAATAATGCCCGTCGCGGCCCGCCACCCGGTTTCAGAACTGATGGACGCGGCCCGGTATTTCGTGGATAAGACCAACCGCAAGCTCTTTTTCGAGTACACGCTGCTCGCCGGAGTGAACGACCAGCCGAGACACGTCGAGGGGTTGGCGGAACTCCTCGACCATCCGCTCTACCACCTCAACCTCCTCCGATTCAACTGGACGGACACCGGGTTTTCGGCGACTTCGAAGGGCGACGCGAAGGAGTTCCTGAGTTATGCCAGGGAACTCGGTTTGTCCGCGACTCTGCGTCCGAGTCGGGGGCAGGACATCGACGCGGCTTGCGGACAGCTTGCGGCGAAGGATTTGCGCGGGCGACCCGTGGTCGAACTCTCTTGAGGAGCGAGCCGAAAGAGCGGCTCGACCCGAGGGCGAAGACGGTCTGGAGGATATCGAACGTCCTGTGGGCGGGACCGCTGGTCGCCGCGGGGCTGGGCGCGAGCTGGTTTTTGATGTTCGTCGCGGAGGCTCCGTTTCTGTTGTGGATACTGCCCGCTCTCGGGGCTGCGCTGCTCTCCGCGTTGCTCATCTTCGTGACGCCTTCATTGAGCTGGAGGCAATGGCGGTACGAGATCCGACCCGACGAGGTGGACCTCCAGCATGGCATCTTCTGGGTGACTCGCACCCTCGTGCCGCTGGCGCGCATCCAGCACGTGGACACGCAGAACGGTCCTTTGCAGAGACGCTATGGGCTGGCTACCGTCGTTTTCTACACTGCGGCGGGAGCGAACCGCATTCCCGAGCTATCCGCCCCTATCG
>JBOHBL010000842.1:0-2651 GCA_050698295.1 Rubrobacteraceae bacterium
CCATCCAGACGTTGCGTCCGAAGATTATTCCCTTCGCGCCGCCCTCCATCGCGCCCCTGGCGGCCTCGACGACGGCCTCTTCAGAATTGCTCTTCGCGCCTCCGAGGGTCAGCACGGGGACGGGACAGCCTTCGACCACCTCGGCCATCGTGGTGGGATCCCCTGTGTACTCGGTCTTCACGGCGTCGGCGCCGAGCTCGGCGGCCATCCGGCATACGTATGCGAGGAGGTCGGGTTCCTTTTTATCCTCGACGCGCGACCCCCACAGCGTCGCCTCGACGATGAGGGGAAGCCCGACGCTGCGCGCCTCAGCCGCCGCCTCGGAGACGGCTTGTGCATTGTCGGCGAACATCGCGCCTTCTTCGGGGCCGTGTATGAGATACATGACGACCGCCCCTGCCCCGAGCGCGGCTGCGTCCTCCGGGCCGAGCAATACGCGATATTGCTCCCCGAGGTCTTTCGTGCGCTCGTCGAGCATCGTCCAGTCCACGCGCAGCACGGGGACCGGAGCCCCCCGGAACGCGAACAGGCGCGCCGACTGCTTCAGCAAACCGGGTGAGATCAGGACCCCGTCCGGCCCTCCGGCCACTATCTTCTCGACCACCTCCAGGGCCGTGCCCGCCTCCTGCGGAACCCGCAGGTTCACCCCGTGATCGAAGGCGGTTATGAAGGACCGTCCGCTCTCGCGGTCGAACAACTGGCCCAGCTTCAAATCCACGCCGCTCATGTCTGCCTCCTCCTGTCTCGCGCGACCATATGCGGGGCGGCTCCCGGCTGGCCGCCCCGATCACGACCTACGCCTCAACGGGGTCGGTTGTCTCCCGGCCCGCCTCGTGGCGCGACCTCTTGTGCATCGTCTCGCGCATCCGCGGATAGGTCTCCACGTAGCTGTCCACGTAGAACTTGTACGCCTCGTGGGCCTCCGGGTTCGGCTCGATGACGCGATCGGTGTGGACCATCTCGTCGGCGGCGGTCTGGATGTCCGGGAAGATGCCGGCCCCAACCCCCGCAAGCATCGCCGAACCCAACACCGGCCCCTCGCTCTCTCGCGGCAGGGAGACGGGGACGCCCGAGACGTCGGCGTGCATCTGCATCCACAGCTCGCTCTTGGTGGGACCGCCGGCGACGACGCACTCTCCAGGCTGGAAGCCGTGCTCGCGCATGGTGCGGAAGATGTGCTCGGTCCCGTAGCAGATGCCTTCGATGATCGCCCGGAAGACGTGTCCCGGGGTGTGCCCGAGCGAGAGGCCCCAGATCATGCCGCGCGCCAGCGGGTCCGTATAGGGCGTCCGATTGCCCTGGAAGTAGTCGATGACTATGAGCCCGTCGGAGCCTATGGGCACGTCGCGGGCAAGCTCGTTGAGTATGTCGTAGGCGTCCACTCCTCGCTCGCGGGCCTCGGCGGCGGCCTCCCCGGCGAACTGGTTCTTGAACCAGGCGACGATGGAGCCCGTGCTGACCTGCCCGCCCTCGACGCTGTACTGGCCCGGCACGATGCCGTCGGTGTACGACCCGAAGAAGCCCCTGCCGTAGTGAGGCTCGGCGGCCTGCCCGACTATGACGTGCGACGAGCCGGTGATGAGCGCGAGCTTGCCGGGCTCGACCACCCCGAGGCCCATGGCGCCCACGAAGGCGTCTCCGCCGCCTTGCGCCACGGGGATGCCCTCCGGCAGCCCCATCTCCTCGGCGGCGTCCCTCTGAAGGCCGCCGACGGCGGTTCCCATGTCGAGCACCTTCGGGGGGAACTTCTCGAGCACGTCGCCGATGCCGATGGCTTCGTAGAGGCTTTCGGGCCAGCCGCCGGTGTCGCGGTCGTAGTAGGCGCGGAAGCTGGCAGTGTTGATCGAGGCTGTCCACTCGCCGGTCAGGCGGAAGGTCATCCAGTCCGCGTAGTCGCAGATGACCGCCGCGTTGTCGTATGTCTCCGGCTCGTTCTCCTTGAGCCACAGGGTTTTGGACGGCATCCACTCGGCGGAGACAGCGCCATAGCCGTTGTACTTGAGCGCGGAGTCGCCGGTCTCCTGAACCCGCTGAGCCTGATCCGAAGCTCTCACGTCCATCCAAAGGAGCGCCGGCCTTATCACCCTGTTCCGCCGGTCCATGGCGACGACCGTGCACGTCGTTGCGTCCGTCGAGATGCCCGCTATCTCCTCGGGCGAGACGCCGCTTTGCTCCACGGCGCCCCTCACCGCCTGAACCAGGCACGACCACCACTCGGCGGGGTCTTGCTCGGCCCAGCCCGGACGCGGGAAGCGCGTGGCGTTCTCGACGCCGTTGAATACGAGCGCCGTCCCCTCGCGGTCGAAGATGCCGACCCTCACGCCTCCGGTCCCACCGTCTATCCCCAACAAGTACGGTGCTTCAGCCATCCTTGTCCTCCTTCCCCATGCCCGGCCGCCGAGACTATCGCCGGCCGGAACCGTTCAAAAGACCTTCCCGCTTCCAGCGATCCTACACATCGCTCGCGGCTCTCAAGCCCTGGTCGGGAAACCGAACGCGTTGAGCAACAGCCCGACGACGATCACGATGGTGGTCATCACCCAAATCGCGTGCGCCGGCGGGTCCACGTGAGTGTCGCCGTGGATGAGGAAGAGGCGCGAGAAGAGCTCGCCCAGGAACGCCCCGCCGATCCCGGCGGCGCCCCCCAGGAG
>JBOHBL010000843.1:0-1216 GCA_050698295.1 Rubrobacteraceae bacterium
GCGCTGTTGCGTCGGCCTTCGACCTGGCGCTCGATTAATCCACTAACCCCACGCTCACTGCTCGTCGTACACGGCTTTACCAGCACTTTAGTAGCAATCGGTCTGGCCCCGTGGTCGAACACGAACCCTCAACCGCCGATGCACGATCCGGTCGTGCGCGGCGCGCGGCGCGGCAGTTCGAACGTGAGCTCTACCTTGCAGTATGGTCCGTCCATGACGGTGGAGCAGGGCGGGACGTTCACCTTCGTGGATCTCTTCGCGGGGATCGGAGGGTTCCACGCTGCCTTCGCCAAGCTCGGAGGCCAGTGTGTCTACGCCTCGGAGAAGGACAAAGCCGCCGCCGGTGTTTACCGGAAGGCATGGCCGACCGACGACGAGGACGGCTTCGAGTTCACTGCGGACATCACCGACGACGTCGACCGTATTGGCGACCTGACCACGCTCGACGATCTCGCCAAGATGGCTGCCGCTGGCAGGGGGACGATCTCGAACAAGATCCCCCAGAACTTTGACGTGCTCGCTGCCGGCTTCCCTTGCCAAGCGTTCAGCAAGTCCGGGCATCAGAAGGGCGTCCTCGACGAGACGCGTGGGACGTTGTTCTACAACATCCTTCGCATCGTCGCTGAGCGGAAACCCAAGATCGTCTTCCTCGAGAACGTCCGCAACCTCGTCGGCCAGCGACACCGGCAGACCACCTTCGTCACGATCGTCAAGGCGCTCCAGTCCCTGGGCTACGTGGTGAGCGACGTCCCCACGCTCATCTCGCCTCACAAGATCCCGGCGTACATGGGAGGCGGGCCGCAGAACCGCGAGCGCGTCTACATCCTCGCGATCCGTGCCGACCTTCTGACCAATGATGACGCTCCAGAGCCGTTCTCGGAGTTCCACTACCCCAGGTCCTGGGACCCGAAGAAGGCCTGGAGCCTTACACAGACCGAGTTGACCGATGGGGTGCCCGCTGCGATCACCGACGAGTGGCTGTCCGCGAACGGCGACACCGTGCGTATCGAACGACTTCGAGATCTTCGAGCGCTCACTCAGCAGCACAGTGTCGCCGACGCCGAGTGGCTCGCTCCTTGGGAGGCACTGCTTGCCGAGGTCGTGCGACGTCGGAAGTTGACGAGCGGGGCCGGACGGGCGCCCTTCCCGGGATATCCGATCTGGCTCGCGGCCGCTGACCCGGAATGGGAGAACGGTGCACGTCGCACTGCTGACG
>JBOHBL010000844.1:0-4513 GCA_050698295.1 Rubrobacteraceae bacterium
GCCCTGGATCACCTCGAAGCCGAGGCGACCGGTAACGGAACCAAAACCAAAAGCAGGACCGCTTGAGCGCCGTCTCGACCTACGCCGAAGCTCTCTTCGGGGCCGCTCGCGAACGCGACGAGCTGGAACAGACCCTCTCCGACCTTCGGGACTTCGACGACGCGCTTCGGGAGAACGAGGAGCTTCGGCTCTTTTACTACGGCGGGCAGGTGCCCGAGACCCAGAAGCGAAAGGCCATAGATGGCCTCACCGAAGACATGACCCTCTCGACGCGCAACTTCCTGAAAGTCCTCTCGGACAACGACCGGGAGGAAGTCCTTCATGAGGTTGTGATCCGCTACGAGGAACTCGTCAAGGAACACCTCGGCAGGGTCGAGGTCAGCGTCACGACGGCTGTGGAGCTTTCGGAGGAGTCTAAGGAGAAGTTGAAGGGGCGGCTCGGGGAGATACTCGAAGGCCGCGAGGTCATTTTGGAGGCGAGCGTGAACCCCGACCTGCTCGGCGGAGCCGTGTTCAGGTTCGGGGGGACGATGTTTGACGGAAGTGTCCGGGGGCGTTTGCAGGGCCTCCGGGAGGAGATGCTCGAAAGGAGCGTTGTCTAGTGGGAAGGCTCAGGCCGGAGGAGATCTCCTCCATCCTTAAAGGCGCTATTACGGACTACGAAAACCGCGTTCGCACCGAAGAGGTCGGACAGGTGCTGGAGGTCGGAGACGGCATCGCCCGCGTCCACGGCCTCTCGAACGTCGCGTACCAGGAGATGCTCGAGTTCGAGGACTCGCGGGGCAATAAAATAACCGGCCTCGCCCTCAACCTCGAAGAGGACAACGTCGGCGTCATCATCGCCGGCGACGATACCCACATCCAGGAAGGTAACATCGTCCGCCGCACCGAGCGCCTGGCGAGCGTTCCCGTCGGCGAGGGCGTCCTCGGACGGGTCATAAACGCGCTCGGAGTCCCGATGGACGGCAAGGGCGACATCGAGTCGGAGGGCGAACGTCCCGTCGAGATCATCGCGCCGGGCATCATCAAACGCCAGCCGGTGAACGAGCCGTTGCAAACCGGGATAAAGGCAATTGACGCCACCACTCCCATCGGTCGCGGACAACGCGAATTGATCATCGGCGACAGGAAGACCGGAAAGACGGCCATCGCGCTGGATACGATCATCAACCAGGCGGATCAGGACGTGAAGTGCATCTACGTCGCCGTCGGCCAGAAGGACTCCTCGGTCGCCGGGGTCGTGGCCTCGCTCGAAGAGGCCGGAGCGATGGACTACACGACGGTCATCAACGCCTCGGCCTCGCAGGCGGCCACGCTCCAGTACCTCGCGCCGTACGCGGGGACCGCCATCGGCGAGTACTTCATGGAGCGGGGCGAGTCCGCCCTCATCATCTACGACGATTTGTCGAAACACGCGGTCGCCTACCGCCAGATGATGCTCCTCCTCCGCCGCCCGCCGGGCCGCGAGGCGTATCCGGGGGACGTTTTCTACCTCCACTCGCGCCTGCTGGAGCGGGCCGCGAAGATGTCCGACGAAGAAGGCGGCGGTTCTCTGACCGCGCTCCCGCTCATCGAGACGAAGGCGGGGGACATCTCGGCGTACATCCCGACGAACGTCATCTCCATCACCGACGGGCAGATCTTCCTCGATGCCGACCTCTTCAACTCGAACCAGCGCCCGGCCATCGACGTCGGCCTTTCGGTCTCTCGCGTCGGTTCTTCGGCGCAGCTCAAGGCGATGAAGAGCGTCGCCGGGACCCTGAAGCTCGACCTCTCGCAGTACCGCGAGCTTGCGAGCTTCGCGCAGTTCGGGAGCGACCTCGACAAAGCCACGCAAGACACGCTTTCTCGCGGAGAACGTCTCACGGCGATGCTGCGTCAGAGAGAGCGGGACCCCCTGCCGGTCGAGGAGCAGGTCGTGGTCATTTACGCCGCGACGAACGGTTACATGGCCGACGTGGACCCAGACAACGTGCCGGAGTTCGAGAGCCAGCTCCGCGACAACCTCCGCGACAGCCATTCGGAGATTCTGGAGGCGATCCGGGATGAGAAAGTCCTCTCCGACGAGACCGAGGAGAAGCTCAAAGAAGCCATACAGCGTTTCGCCGACAACTACGAGCCGGAAGGCGACAGCTTCGTGGACGCTTCGGTCGGAGGTGGCGACAGCGGCAGCGAGGAGAGCTAGAAATTGGCTTCGATCAGGGACCTCAAGCGCCAGATTCAGTCGGTTCGCAACCAATCACGGGTCTTCGCGGCGCTCCAAACCGTCTCGGCGGTGAAGTTCCGCAAGGCCGAGGCTCGCGTGAAGCAGGCCCGTCCCTACGCCGACAACGTCGAGGAGATGATGCGCGAGGTCGCCGCGAAATCCACGAGCGACGTGACGATGCTCGTCGGGCGCGGCGAGACGAACCGGGTCGCCATAGCCTCCCTCACCTCCGACCGCGGTCTCTGCGGGAGCTTCAACTCGCAGGTCTTGCGGCGTTCGATGCGCCTGCGCCAGGAGAAAGACCGGAACGCGCTTCAGGTCGCCAGCGGCAGGAAGGCCGTCTCGTTCTTCCGGTTCCAGAGAGTCGAGGTCGCGGAGGACTACACCGGACACACCGACACCCCGTCTTACGAGGACGCGCGCGAGATCGGACGCAGGCTCACCGCCCTTTTCGAGGACGAAGAAGCCGACGAGGTCTATCTCGTCTACAACCGCTTCGAGAGCGCGCTTACGCAGAGGCCCATCGTCACGAGACTGCTTCCCGTCGTCTCCGACGAGGACGACGATGAGCGGGACGAAGACCGCTCCGACGTTCCGTTCGACTTCGTGCCGGACACGGAGAGGATTCTCAACAAGCTCATCCCCCGGTACGTCGAGACGCTCGTCTGGCAGGCGCTTCTCGAAGGGTCGGCGGGTGAGCATGGGGCGAGGATGACCGCGATGAAGAGCGCCACGGACAACGCCAACGAGTTGGCCGACGACCTCACGTTGAAGATGAACAAGGCCAGGCAGGCCCAGATCACGCAGGAACTGCTCGAGATCGTCGGCGGCGCCGAAGCCCTGGCGTCCAGCTAGATTCAGGAGGACCAGATGACAGAGACCGAACAGACAACCGGAAACGGCACACCGGACGGCCAGGTGGCGCAGCAGCAACAGGAGAACGGCGGCGTCAAACAGGGCGGCGTCGGGACCGTCGTCGAGGTCAAGGGCCCCGTCGTCGACGCCCGCTTCAAGCCCGACGAGATACCCGAGATCTACAACGCCCTGGAAGTGACGTTCGAGGGGGCCGAGGGCGAGACGACCCTCGTCCTCGAAGTCCAGCAACTCCTCGGCGACGACATGTGCCGCACAGTCGCCATGTCCTCCACCGACGGCCTCCGGCGCGGCCTCGACGTCCAGGACACCGGCCAACCGATAGCCGTCCCGGTCGGGGAAGGCGTCCTCGGGCGCGTCCTCGACGTGCTCGGCAACCCGGTCGACGAGCGGGGCGACGTCGAGAGCGAGGAGCGTTGGCCGATACACCGCCCGGCCCCCAAGTTCGAGGATCTCTCGACGCAGGCCGAGCAGTTCGTTTCCGGCATCAAGGTCGTTGACCTCCTCTGTCCGGTCAGGCGAGGCGGCAAGGTCGGTCTGTTCGGGGGCGCGGGCGTCGGGAAGACCGTTCTCATCACGGAGCTGATCAACAACATCGCGCTCCAGTACGAGGGCACGTCGGTCTTCGCGGGCGTCGGCGAGCGCACCCGCGAGGGGAACGACCTCTACGGCGAGATGGAGGAAGCGGGCGTCCTCAAGAACACCTCGATGGTCTTCGGCCAGATGAACGAGCCGCCCGGCGCGCGCTTCCGCGTCGGATTGACGGGCGTCACCATCGCCGAGTACTTCCGCGACGAGCTCGGCCAGGACGTGCTTTTCTTCGTGGACAACGTCTTCCGCTTCGCCCAGTCGGGCAACGAGGTATCGGCGCTCATGGGAAGGATGCCCTCCGAGGTCGGCTATCAGCCGACGCTCGGCACCGAGATGGGGGCTTTTCAGGAGCGCATCACCTCCACGAACAAAGGCTCCATCACCTCGTTCCAGGCCGTCTACGTCCCGGCGGACGACTACACCGACCCGGCGCCGTTCACCGTCTTCGCCCACCTCGACTCGACGGTGGAGTTGAGCCGCGGTCTTTTCGAGCAGGCGATCTTCCCGGCCGTTGACCCCCTGACTTCTTCTTCGACCTTGCTGGACCCGGCGGTCGTGGGGCAGGAGCATTACGAGGTCGCTCAGGAAGTGAAGAACATCCTCCAGCGATACAAGGAATTGCAGGACATCATCGCCATCCTCGGCATCGACGAGCTCTCCGAGGAGGACAAGGTCATCGTCGGTCGCGCTCGCCGTCTGCAGCGGTTCCTTTCGCAGCCGTTCTTCGTGGCCGAGGTCTTCACGAGCCTGCCGGGCAAATTCGTCGAGCTGGACGACACGATCCGCTCTTTCAAGGAGGTCGTCGAAGGCAAGCACGACGATTTGCCGGAGCAGGCGTTCTAC
>JBOHBL010000845.1:0-1223 GCA_050698295.1 Rubrobacteraceae bacterium
CGGTCGGCATACTCGTGGACTATTTGAAAGCGGGCGACACCCTCGACCGTTTCCTCGAAGGCTTCCCCACCGTGAGCCGCGAGCAAGCCGAGGCGTTCCTCGAAGAAGCCCTCGGCCCGAAATATCCATATGGAGGATGACATGCCCCACCCCGAACACACCACCGAGGAGATCGTCCGCCGCGGCGAGGATATTTACGAGCGCGCCCTCCGCGAGAGGGTCGAACCCGAACACGACGGACGTTTTCTGGCTGTGGATATTTTGAGCGGCGACTACGAAATAGCCAACGAAGCCCTCGCCGCCACCGCCCGCCTTCGGGAACGGAGGCCCGATGCCGCGCCATACCTCGTGAGGGTGGGCCGTCCGACCGCCTTCCGGCTCGGATAATGCGCGGCCACGTGAGTCCCGACGGGGGCGAGCCGAGGCTGGCGATCATGGTTCTCGGCGATGCGGACGGAGCCGAAAACGTCGAGGCGGTCGTGGACACGGGCTTCGACGGCGAGCTTTCGTTGTCTTCGAGGATGGTTCGGCGGCTCGGCCTCCCATATGCGGGGAGCGCGCGGGCCACCCTCGCCGACGGGAGCCGGACGTGGTTTGACTATCACGAAGGGCGCGTCCTCTGGCACGGCGAGGAGCGCGCGGTCGCCGTGCTCGCAAGCGACGGGGACGCACTCATCGGGATGGCATTGCTCGACGGAGGACGGCTCACCGTGGACGCTGTTCCCGGAGGCGATGTCCGCATAGAAAAACTGCGCGGATAGCCCAACGAGCGCCCCTTCGCTCACCGCGAGTCTTCGCCGAGCCGTCCCTCCTCGACCACCCACGCCGCGATCCCCGCCCGCGACCGAAGCCCGAGCTTCTTGAGAACCTTCGAGACATGCCCCTCGACTGTCCGCTCGGAGACGCCGAGTTCGTCGGATATCTCCCGGTTCGAGAGTCCCCGCCCGACGAGAGAGGCGACTTCCCTTTCGCGGCGGGTGAGAATGTCCGGGGTTTCCGGGTGTTTTTCCACGGGCGGATTTTTGTCTTCGTCGGAGAGGGCGTATTCGACGGCTTCTTCGGAGGTCATGGCCCGGCCTTCATTCCATGCGGCTTCGATGACGGCTTCGTCGAGGTGGGAGCTTATGGCGGCGTTGTATTTCTCGTAGTCGTAGCGGGCTTTGCTGAGCGACTCGAAGTTTATGCCGATCCTCTCTCGTTGCGCTTCGGAGAAGCCCATGAGC
>JBOHBL010000846.1:0-5619 GCA_050698295.1 Rubrobacteraceae bacterium
CGTAGCATGCTACGTCTCCACGACGGGGGCGCGACTCGAATGGAAGACGCTTTAATCGGACTTGGCATGATACCGCTCTGAAGACGCGCCAGAGAAAAGGACCGGGAAGTTCCCGGTCCAAGAAGCTGAAAGCTAACCGCTGACGGCTAAAACTACCTCGCGGCCTCCGCCTCGGCTTCGACTTCGGCGCTCTGCTTGAACTCCTCGCCGGAGTCTATGGCTACGACCTCGTCCTCTATCGAAGTGACCTTGCCGCTCGCGCTCGACCACACGCCGATGGAGAAGCCCTCGTCCACGGGTTCTCCAAGCTTCTGTCCGTACTCGACCTCGTCGCCCTCGGAGATGAGCGGGGTCGCCGTCTTGAGGAAACGCCCGCCGAGCGGGACGTTGACGCCGGAGACCTTGCCCACGAGCGAGACGAAGCCCTCGTCGGGGAGCTTTGTCTTTATGTCGGCGTACTCTTTGGAGGCGACGCCCTTCGGGATGACGAGGAAACCGTTCGTCGTGCGCCGCACGAAGGCATCGCCCTCGCCGAGCGACTCTATCCCCATCTCGTTGAGGTACGGGCCGCCGTCGATGACGGAGAGCTTCCCCGCCTCGGCCTCCACGTCGATGCCGGAGAGCTTGAGGAGTTCCGTGGCGGAAGCTCCAAGCGGAGCATCGTACATCTTCAGATCCATGTCGGGGCCGAAGACCTGCATGATCTTGGTGGTCACCGGCCTGCCGAGGAAGAGCGCGTTGTACATGTTCAAAAGCGTCTCGGAGTTGTTGACGGTGTGTCCGGCGTCCGGCGGGATGCCGGGACGCTTGTTGCCGTCGGGCGTCTCGACGCGGCGCGGCACCCACATGTCCTTCTCGTAGATGTTCTTGATGAGCGTCTTCTCCTCGCCCATCGAGTACTTGTCCGGGACGTGAACGACTTCATAGAGACCGTTCGCGTTTTCGTCGTAACGCTTGAACCACTCCTCGTCCTTGAAGTGGACGCCCATCACGATCTGCTCGATCCCGAAGATGGCCTTCATCGCCTCGTACAGCTCCATGAACTCGTCGAAGTAATCGCGATGCACGAGCTTGTCCGCCCAGTACCCCGGCTCCGACTCCGTGCAGTTCACGATCAAACGCGGCTGCGGCCTCTCGTACTTGAAGTACGTCGGAAAGCCTCCACCCCCCGCCCCGACAACCCCAGCCTGGCGAATAAGCTCGACCGCATCCTCCCGACTGAGAGCCTTTACCTCATCAAGGGCACGCTTCTTGAACTCAACCAAAATGCTCCTCCTGACAGCTCTGATACTTCAGATACTTTCTGTTACAAACTTCGTTAAGTTGTTACGCGCAGTATAGCGTTTGCGCTTTTATGTTGCTAGTTGCTCGGCCTCGACTTTCGCCTTCGGCGGCATCGGGTTTGAGGTTGTCTCTGGTAGACTCGGCGGCATGAAGCTCACGAAACGGACTTCGACGATCCTTCTGGCGATAGGCGTGTTCACGCTTTTCGTATGGGTGACGAGGCTGTTCGTGTTCATCGGAGAGCTTCAGGCAGGTACATTGCCCGCTCCGGCGGCGCATCTCGCGATGGTGATCATTTACCTCGTCATCGGCGTGTACCTGTCTTATCTGGGGATAAAAGGCCGACGGGCCGCTTAAGTTTTCAAGGCGACGGGATCTTGAGGTCTTTGCAGATCCTCCGCGCCAGGTTCTTCGCTATTTCGGTGCGCCTCGGCACCGGTGCGGTATCGCCTGTCGACGTGTTCTGATAGATGCTGTGGTTCGCTCCTTCGCGCCTGAGTGCGCAACCGTGGCGTCTCAAATGACGCGGGAGCTGGCTGCGCTTCACACTTCGAGGGGTTCGCGCACCACGTCTTTGCCCTCGGAATCACGCTCGGCGTCTTCGCGCCGCACTTTCAAAAGCAGCCGGACGGCGTCCTTGATCATTTCCCGCGCCTCTTCGAGCGTGCGGCCCTGTGAGTGCGCCCCGGGAATCTCCGGTACCGAGACGACCCACCAACCGTCATCGGTGTGCTCGTAAATAGCCGTGAATGGTTCCATTTCAAATCCTCGCATCGAAGTTCGAACGAAATTGTATAAGCCGCTCGGCGGCGCGCTGGAAAAACTTCGCCAATGTCCCACTCACAAAGACCGGAACTCGTTCTCCTGGACGTCGATGGCCGCTTCGGAGTAGTGCGGGATCGCCTGCTTCAGGAGTTTCACCGCCTTCTCGGCCTCCTGGCTTTTGGCTTCGTGGATCATGGCGCCCACGAGGTCCATGAAGTCTTCCCCCGAAACTTTGCGTTCCTCCTCGGGGGTCGTCAGGCGGTAGACCATCGAGTGGGAGGTCTCGAGTTGCTTCTCGCCGTCCTCGGAGAGTTGCTCGGAGAGCTTCTCGCCGGGGCGAAGGCCGATGAACTTTATCTGGACGTTCGCCGCTCCCATTATCTCGATCATGTTCTGCGCCAGCTCCATGATCCGCACCGGACGGCCCATCTCCAGCATGTACGTCGCGTATTCGGTGCCTTTCTCGGCCATCGAACCGGCCTGGAGAATTAGGGAAACCGCTTCGGGAATGGTCATGAAGTAGCGGATCATCTCGGGGTGGGTCACCGTGACAGGACCTCCGGCTTCGATCTGCTGGCGGAAGGTCGGGATGACCGAACCCCGACTGCCGAGCACGTTCCCGAAACGAACCGAAGCGAAGACCGTCTCGGGGTACTCGCCCGCGAGGTCGCGGGAGATCATCTCCGCCAGACGCTTCGTCGCCCCCATGACGTTCGCCGGGTTGACAGCCTTGTCCGTCGAAACGTTGATGAACTTCTCGGCCCCGTACGCCCCGGCGCCTCTGGCCACGTTGAGGGTGCCGAAAACGTTGTTGAAGATCGCCTCGGTCGCCTGAAGCTCCATCATCGGGACGTGCTTGTAGGCGGCGGCGTGAAAGACGAGCTGAGGCCGGAAACGCTCGAAGACGAAACTGAGCCGCTCGGAGATCGTGACGTCCCCCACCAGGACCTCCGCGTCGTAAAAGTCCTCGCGACGAAGCTCCGAGTTCAGGTAATAGAGCCCGCTCTCGTCACGGTCGAGAAGAACGAGCTTCGCCGGGCCGAGACGCGATATTTGCCGGGACAATTCCCTTCCGATTGAACCCCCGGCCCCGGTGACGAGGACCCGTTTTCCGTTGATATATTCGGAGAGGGCATCCAGATCTATATCCACGGGTTCGCGGCCCAGGAGGTCTTCGATCTGGACGTCGCGGAGGCGTATGGTGCCTTCCGAGAGGAGTTCGCCGAGGTCGGGCATGACCTTTACTTCGGCGCGAGCGCGGACGCAGGTGCGCCAGATGTTGTCTATCTGTTCACGGCTCGCCTGGGGGGTGGCGATTATCACCTGATCCACGCCGTTCTCGGAGATGACGGTCCCGATCTCCTCTATCGTGCCCACGACCGGGACGCCCTCGATGTGCTTGCCGACGTCCTCCTCGGACTCGGCGGCGAAGGCGACTACCTGCGTCTCCATCGCCGCCGTGCGCCAGATGTGCCCCGCCAGAGCCACGCCCTGCTCCCTGGTGCCCACGATGGCGGTGCGCTTCCTGCGCCCGATCTCGCGCAGCGAAAGCTCGTAGAAGACCCTCGGATAGAGCCTCACCGCGACGAGCTGCAAGTATGCCAGCACCGCCCCCACCAGCACCACCGAGAGCGGCACCGGATTGTTCCCGAGGAGTCCCAGCCCGTCCGGGCCGATGATGAAGTCCGCCAGAAACAGGACCCCCGTGGCGATGGAGGTCGCGCTCGCTATGCGTACGCCCTGGTAGATGCCGGTGTAGCGAAGAATGCTCTGGTAGACGCCGTTTATCCGCAGCAAAAAGACGAACAGAACCGCGGAGATCAGGGTGAAGGGCCAGAACGAGATCAAAAACGGCTGGTCCACGGACCCGGCGAACCTGAAGAGCAGCGCGACCACGAACGACTCGATGACGATGGCCGCGTCCACGAGCATCGCCGCCCCGCGCCTGAGTCCCGGCGGAGAGTGCTGAAAAGTGCGTTGCAGCCACTCGAAGCCGCCGCTCAAACGACGCATGATCCCTGCGCTTCTTCCCATCCTCATGGCGTCATTCTAGTCCGCGAGCCTCCATCTATCCACCCTCCCTGTCCCTAACGAGGTCCGGCAATACGACCATGAAGCCGCAACAGAGCGCGGCGAGGAGGATACCGAGAAACAAAAACACTCCCCCGTTCGACGCGAGAAGCGCCGCGAAACCGGCCACGACGGAGAGTCCATAGTAGAGGTTGCTCGTGCGGCGGTGCATCGATACTTCGGGCGTGATGCGCTGGTAGACATGCTCCCGGTGCGCCGAGAAGATGTTTTTACCGGCCCCAAAACGGAGCCGGCGAAAAATGGTGAATGCCGTGTCGAAGAGGTACGGCGTGAACACGAGCACGCAGGCGAAGAACGGCAAAGGACTCCATCCGCTTTCGGCGGGAGCGTACAGAGCGACGGCCGCGAGCGCGAACCCGACGAAGTAGCTCCCCGCGTCGCCCATGAAGATCGACGCCGGGTTGATGTTCCAGACCAGAAACCCCGCCACCGCCCCCACAAAGGCGGGCAAAAACGCCCCCACATCTCCAACCAACACAAACAAAAACAATCCGCCCGCGAGGGCGACGCCGCCGGTGATGCCGTCGATGCCGTCCATGAAGTTGTAGGCGTTGCAAACGGCGGAGATCCAGAAAACCCCGACCAGAAAGACGAACGGAGCGAAAACGACCGGCGCCTCAGAGAGGATCTGCGGCGGATGGAGGTACAAAAGCACGCCGGCGGCGAGGATCTGGGCCGACGCCTTCGCTCCGAAGTGGAGGTCGAGGAAATCGTCCGCGAGCCCGACAAGGCCAACAGTGGTCGCGGCGAGGAGCAACGGCCACGAGTCTTCGAGGCCAGAGAATAGAACCCCGAACCACGTCCCCGCAACAACGGCGACGCCGCCGAGTCGGGGGGTTGGGGTTTCGTGGGAGCTGCGAGTGTTCGGAACATCCATCAAATTCCGTCCCACGGCGAAGCGCACGAGGAGAGGGACGAGGGAACCGGCTATGAGGAAAGCGAGCCCGCCGGAAACGAGCGAGAATCCCCCTGCCGGCATCACGCTTCGATGCGGTTCATGATCTCCGGCGGCACGAGAGGTTTGAGAGTGGGATCGTCTTCGACGAGGCGCGCGATGTCCACGAGGTCCTTCTGGCGCTTGCTCGGTCGGCGCGCGGCCCAGACTTTGCCTTGCAGGAGGTCGCGCTTATCGGCCACGGACATCGGGATGCCGAGGACATTGCCGGCCACCGCCCGGTTTACGTAGTCGCCGTATCGAGGGTCGGTGTGGACCTGGATACGAAGGTCGCTCCGTTCCGGAGTGACGTTGATGCTGCGCGGGAAGCGGCGCGCCTCGAAGCGGTCGGCGAGCAGTTTCTCGGCCTCATCCAACCGCTCCGTCGCCACCACGAGGTCGAGATCGAGGCTCACCAACGGCTCGACGTAGTGATTGACGGCCTGCCCTCCGATAACGCAGTATCGTATTTCCGCGTCGTCGAGGAGCTTGACGAGGTCCTCGATCACAGCCCCTCCTCCACGAGTCACCAGGTTGTAGAAAAC